>NZ_VOYL01000043.1:0-26200 GCF_013420295.1 Acinetobacter sp. YH01018 | reverse complement strand
TCTTTCTGTCGTTTGTTCAGTGTCTATAAAAGTGTCTAAGGCCATAAACATAATGTCCATTTAATAAATAATGGACACTATCGGGATATTGAGAAAATAAGAAAAGTGGGGTTCAGCGGACGCTTACACCTAACCAATGGGGTGAGTATATTGAACTGTGGTGGTTCAGCCTGCTTTGGTGTCGCTTAGCAGAACATGCCTTTGAGTAAAAACCTAGCGTGGGTGTGACAACCCAAACTTAAAGTGATTGAAAGCAAGTGAAGCAGACCGTGCATGTTAGGTATGTGTGATTGTGAGTAGCGGTAGATCAGTTGCCGAGCTGGTCAATATCGTAATCTAAGGCAAGGGTGTGGCAATTTGCCATGCCCTTTTAATGCCCTGAGAAATGTCATGTGTAAGCAATATCAGGGCACCTATGGCGGTTCCCTTATTCGTAGTGGTTTGAGATTAATTACCGCCACCCAGATTATAATCAGGTTTAATTCATGAAATATATCGCATTGATTTTGGTTTTAGCTTTGCCATTGGCAGCAAGTGCAGGATTTATCAAGGGTGGGAAAGGCTCTTGTAGTGCTGTAAGCAATCCATTCTGTAAAGATCGTTAATCATTAAAACTACAAATGTCGGACCTAGTTATTTCTAGCTATAACTTAGTTATTTTTAGCTATAAGCACACATTTAGTTACCCAGATTCAGGAGAAACAAATGCTCCGATTTCTTCGCAAGTTATTCTGCCTTCATGCATTCGATTATGAATCTGACATATTTGCAGAAGTCGAATGTCGTAAGTGTGGTAAAACAAAGCCTGAATGATTTCTCCGACTTGCCGGACGTATTACGGCATATAAGACCCCGCTAAATATGCATTATTGGCGGGGTTTTTCTTTTCTTATTTGGTGGTGTCTTATGGATGTGATCGAAGCACAGCGAAACCTTAACCGGTATAAAACCAATGTTACGGCATTGCAGCAGGTTCATCCACAAGACCTAAACTTCGATGAGCTAAATACAATTACAACGCTCATTAAAAAGCAGAACAAACTAATCAATAACATTGAAGAATCACTTCAACGAGGTGAGCGCCGTGAACGTGGATGATCAAGCAAGACTGGATGCGTTTAAGCGTGACATGCATCGAGATATAACCAACCGCAAACGATTGTTTAAGGCTGAGACAGGCTTAGCGATTAAAGATATTGAATTGGCATTTGTGGATATATCTACATTGGATCGCCCTAATGATCATTTGCTGAATGAAATCATAGTGACTGTGGGTGACTAAGATGAATGTGAGTAAGTTTGCTGAGAAAGTTGGCCTAGAAAAAATCAAAGATATTGTGGCCAATGCTCATGAAGAGGCTATCTATTACGTGGATGAATGGACAGATAGCTTTGGTGGTATTCATGGATATTGCACGGATAAGTTCTTTGTTGGCCACAGCAATCCAAACACTTATTACCGACTGAATGATCTTAGGGAATTCATTAAACAACATGAGCAAACGTCATGACATGTGCATCGTGTGAAGCAAGGCGTGAATGGGTAAGAAAACAATATGAACGATCAAAAGAAAGAATGCGGTTGTGTATCGAACGACTTACTGGTTCAGCTGATCGAACAGAACAACCAGCTGATAAAACAGAACAATCAACTGATTCAGATCAACAACGAGCAGAACGCACAGATCAATGAACTACTGATTCAATTGACTGAAGATGATGATGAGCCTAAACGCTCTGGATATTTGGATGATTAGATATGAATAACAAAGATGAAATATTAAAGGTCGTGGGCATTGAGGTTCCTAATGGTGGTGTGTGCCAGGGTACCAAAGTGAAGCTGAGCAATGGCCAGTACCTAACAGGTATTCAATCAATTACGCTTCGTGGCGATACCGATTCAAAGCTCTGGTCATTAAGTCTTGAGATGCGCCCGGATTTTGTTGATCAGCAAACAATTGAAGCTGTATTAGCAAATATCAAACTTGTTAAGTCTGAGCAAGCATCACAGCGAAAAGAAGCCATTCGTAAGCAGGTTGAACTGCTTCAGGCTGAATATGCCTATTTAGGTAAATATGTTGAAACTACTCAGGATGAGAAGAAAGCTATTCCACCGGAAATACAAACTCCACCAATTAAGCTGGAATGATTATGAGTCGACCATGCCGTGAATGGGGTTGCCCCAACTTAGTTAAGTCGCGTAGTCAGAAGGGCTACTGTGATGAGCATGTATCAAAGCGCAGTGGCTGGACTCGTCGTGTAGATCGATCAGGCTCCACAACTGAACGTGGTTATGGCCACACATGGCGTAAGCTGCGTGAACGCATCTTGAAGCGTGATCAATATCTTTGTGTTGCATGCAAATCAAAAGGCCGAATAGCTGAGGCTACAGATGTCGATCACATCAAGGCTAAAGCACACGGCGGAACAGACGAACCAGATAATCTTCAATCATTGTGCACGCCGTGCCATAGAGAGAAGACAGCAAATGAAGGAAAACAAAATGGATAATCAACACAAGAAGATCAAAGGCTATCGAGATTTATCGCAGGCTGAAATTGATTTGATGAATGAAGTCAAAGCTATTGGCCCGCAAGTTCAAGCCGTGATTGAAAAGGTTCAAAAGCACATTGCGACCCAACGATATAACTGTCGATGTGATGCAAATATGCAGGTGTTAGATGTAGAGGAGGATCGTCGCCTTGATGCTGCAACACCAGAGCGCTTCGCTGCTATGGCAAAGACAGACTTTCAAACTGGTTTGATGTATTTAGTTCGCGCCGTTGCTCAGCCTACAAGCTTTTAAATGGGGAGGGGGGTATGGAAAAGTTCAGAGCCCTGCTCTTAAATGACCGCCCCCTTAGTCACATTTTTACGTGAGCGAAATTAAAAATTCAGGGTGTTGACATGGGTGGAGTAAATGCGGTAGCGGGTGCAGGTCGCAAACCCAAGGTTAAAGCTACTGGTGATACTGATTTTGAAAATGTATTTGATATTGATGTGCCGGAATACATGGAGCATATGAGTAATGCCGTTGTCATGTGGAAGTCCATAGTTCCTGAATTGCTCAAACGGAAAATTCTAAAAGTCACGGATTTGCACAACATCGAAATGTTTTGCATGGCCTACCACAACCTGCGCGAAGCACAGCATGAAGTTGTTTTATATGGGGTTACCATCCAGACCGAAACTGGCCGAATAAAAAATCCAGCACTAACTGCCGTGAATGAAGCATCAAAACAACTGGCTTCATTTGGGGCAATGTTAGGACTTGATCCAGCTTCACGGGCTCGTTTGATGGGCAATAATGGCAAGCCCAAAAACAATCCATTTTCTGAGGTGCTGAATATGTAATGTGGGGTAGATATGACAGCTTTCCCAAACGTAGACATTGCGAATAAGTGGGCGAAGCAGGTCATAACAGACAAAATTCCTGCATGCAAATGGGTCAAATTGGCTTGTGAGCGCCATTTAAACGACCTAAAAAACAGTAAAAATAAAGATTTTCCATACAAATTTGATGCGAAATTAGCAGAAAAGAAGATCGCATTCATTGAATTATTGCCGCATACAAAAGGTGAATGGGCCTTAAAGCGACTCAAAATTACGCTGGAGCCCTGGCAGAAATTTGGTATTGCCTGCACATTCGGTTGGGTCCGTAAAAAAGATGGCTTCCGCCGGTTCCGTGAATCGTATTGGGAGATTCCGCGTAAAAACGGAAAGTCGGCAATTGCTGCAGGTGTGGCCCTGAATATGTTCGCCAATGATGGTGAGTTCGGTTCAGAAGTTTATGCCGGTGCAACAACAGAGAAGCAGGCATGGGAAGTATTTAAGCCTGCTCGACTGATGGCGGTACGTTCACCTGAGTTTATCGAAGCAGCTGGCATCCTGATCAATGCTGGTAGTTTGGAAATCCCAGATGATGGCTCAATCTTTGAGACCATTGTTGGTGATCCGCCAGATGGCCAGTCACCGCATTGCGCAATTGTTGATGAATACCATGAGCACCAGACGAATGCATTGTATGACACGATGCAGACCGGTATGGGTGCACGACGTCAACCGCTCATGTTTGTGATCACCACAGCAGGATTCAATATTGATGGCCCGTGCCATGACATGCGATTGCGTGTCCAGGATATGTTGCTTGGTACTGTGCCTGATGATGAGCTGTTTGGCTTTATCTGGACAATTGATGAAGGTGATGACTGGACTGATCCTAAGGTTCTGCAAAAAGCAAACCCGAATTTTGATGTATCTGTTTATGGTGACTATCTAGAATCGCAGCAACGAAAAGCCATTAATAACCCGGCACGCCAGAATACATTTAAAACAAAGCATTTAAATATCTGGGTATCAGCTCGATCTGCTTATTTCAATATGGAGAAGTGGCACAAATGTGCTGATAAGTCACTGCAGCTGGAAGACTTTGCAGATGATGAATGCTTCATGCCACTGGATCTGGCATCCAAGATTGATATCTGTGCCCGGATTAATCTGTTCTACAGAATAATTGACGGCAAAATCCATTACTACTGTGTGCGTCCACAATTCTATCTTCCTTCTGAAACTGTATATGACGGTGAGGAAAAGGTGGTAATTGATCGATACCAGAAGTGGATGAATCAGGGATTGCTTGAGGTACATGACGGTGCTGAAACGGATCTTGATTTGGTGGCTTCGGATTTGATTGCAGATTCAAAAAAAGTGAATTTGAAAGAGGTGCCATTCGATAACTGGGGCGGTCGTCAGATTGCTAAAACGCTTGGTGATAATGGTCTTGAAGTTGTTGAGATCGCTAAGAACACCAAAAACTTTAGCCCGCCCATGAAAGAGCTGGTAGCGGCAATTGCTGCCGGTCGTTTTCACCATGATGGAAACCAGATTTTATCCTGGATGGTTGGCAACGTGATCAGCAAACCAGATGCCAACAATAACGATTATCCACGCAAACAGAAGAATGCTTTCAAAATTGATGGTGCCGTATGTTTGCTGATGGGTATTAATCGGGTCCTTACTCTCAATAGCAATCCTGAAGAGGAAAACCTTTCGAGTCATTTGGAAAAACACGGGATTAGGAAATTGTAATGAGCTTAAAAACAAAAATTGGGGAGCTGCTTGGTTTCAAGTCTGCCCCCCAAATTATTTCTAGTCCCGATGATTTGGCAAGAATCTTTGGGACTGAGTATGTTACAGGCACCAGGACTGTAACGCCATTAACGGCCATGCAACTCACTACGGTATTTACCTGTGTTCGGGTCCTGTCTGAATCTATGGGAATGTTGCCATGTCGTTTGTATAAAAAGGATGGGCGTAACAAGTTACCAGCAGAAAGTCATCGGGTGCATGACCTGCTATATGTTGCTCCAAATGACTACATGACAGCTCAGGAGTTTTGGGAGCTGCTCATGGTGTGCTTATGTCTACGTGGAAACTTTTACGCATACAAAGTTTACGCTTTAGGGCAGGTTGTCGAGTTACTTCCAATTGATCCTGGCGCAGTTACACCAAAGCTGAATGATGACTGGACTGTGGAGTATCACGTCAATTTCAAAAATGGCGGTACCCGGATCTTATCTCAGGATGAAATCTGGCATGTACGGCTATTCACTCTGGATGGCCTTAACGGCTTAAACCCGATTGCCTATGCCAGAAAGTGCATCGGACTTGGATTGGATACCGAGGACCATGGTTCTAAGCTGTTTAAAAACGGTGCTGTGACCTCCGGTGTTCTGGAAACCGATGAATCATTAACAGATGAAGCATTTAATCGACTGAAAACAGAATTTACTGAGAATCATACTGGTCTTGCAAACACTTATAAGCCAATGATTCTGGAGCAGGGGCTGAAATGGAAGCCGACGGCATTAAATCTAGAAGATTCTCAATTTCTGCAGACCAGACAATACCAAGCGACTGAAATTTGCGGATTGTTCCGGGTGCCACCGCATTTGGTGGCCAATATGGAAAAAATGACGCTCAACAATATTGAACACATGGGCATGAGCTTTGTGAACTACTCACTTGTGCCATATATGACCAGGATTGAGTCGCGGATTCGGGTGGGTTTGCTTAATGAGCAGGACCGCAAAAGTTATTACGCCAAATTTAATGCCGGTGCACTGCTTCGCGGTGACTTAAAGGGTCGTTATGAATCTTATGGAAAGGGTATTCAGTGGGGAATTTTAAGTCCAAATGACTGCCGCGAACTGGAAGATTTAAACCCACGAGAAGGTGGTGACATCTATTTGACACCAATGAATATGACAACAAATCCTGAAGGTGAAAGTGATGCAAACAAAGCAGCGTCTTGATATCCCATTAAAGATTAAATCTTTATCTGAAACGGGGGAGTTTGAGGGCTATGGTTCGGTATTTGGTGTTGAAGATAGTTATTCGGATGTGGTAGTTCAAGGGGCTTTTCAAAAGTCCCTTTCTTTATGGGCTGAAAAAGGACGGCTACCTTCATTGCTCTGGCAGCACAAGATGTCAGAGCCAATTGGCATCTATACCGAAATGAAAGAGGATGAGCACGGTCTTTACGTGAAAGGCCGTTTGCTGATTGATGATGATCCACTGGCAAAACGTGCTTATGCCCATGCAAAAGCCGGAAGCCTGGGGGGGTTATCTATCGGCTACATCCTCAAGGATTGGGAATATGACTCTGCTAAAGGAGTCTATTTACTTAAAGAAATTGATTTGTGGGAAGTGTCCTTGGTGACAATGCCTGCAAATGATGAAGCGCGTATTTCAGATGTGAAATCGATGCTACAGAAGGGTGAAACTCCTTCACCAACGAAAGTTGAACGTGCCCTGCGAGATGTTGGGTTCTCACGATCACAGGCCAAGGCATTTATGTCTAAAGGCTATGGTGCGATTGATTCTCAGCGAGATGCTGAAAGCCAAAACGAAGCACTGCAATCATTGAAAGAATTAACAACATTTTTAAGAGGCTAAATATTCATGGCTATTGATGAAAAAGATATTGGCGAAGTTGCCAAAGAGTTAAAAGGCGCATTTGAAGATTTTAAAAAATCAAATGATAAAGAACTTGAAGCTATTAAAGCTGAAAAGAACAAGCTTGAAGAAAAAACCAACCAGTTAAATGAAAAACTTGGTGAAATTGACCAATTGAAAGCTGATCTTGAAAAAGAATTGAAGTCAGCAAAACGCCCAGGTGCACCAAAGGGTGATATCGAAGCACATAAAAAAGCATTCATGCAATTTGTGCGTAAGGGTGTGGATGATGGCCTTGCTGATCTTCAGCAAAAGGCAGTTCAAGTAGCTGTTGAGGCGGATGGTGGTTATGCAGTTCCTGAAGAATTGGATCGTACGCTGCTTGAAATCCTGAAAGATGAAAGCCCAATGCGCCGTGTGTGTAATTCAATTACTATCGGTACATCTGACTATAAAAAATTGGTTAGCTTAGGTGGTGCTGGTTCAGGCTGGGTAGGTGAGACGAGTGCACGTCCGGCGACTGGCACACCAACATTGGCACAGATCGCTGCAACTATGGGAGAGATTTACGCGAACCCACAGGCAACACAAACTTCACTGGATGATGTGTTCTTCAATGTAGAGCAATGGTTGTCTGAAGAGATTGCCCGTGAATTTGCCGAAAAAGAAGGTGCAGCTTTCCTATCTGGTGATGGTACCAACAAACCGAAAGGTATTTTGGCTGCCACTATGGCTCTTACTGGCGATGACGTTCGTGCATTTGGTCAGCTGCAAAACATCAAGTCTGGTGCAGCGGGTACATTTGCCGGTGATAACCTAATTGACCTGATTTACTCGCTTAAACGCGGTTATCGTCAAAATGCTTACTTCATGATGAACGGTTTGACCGTAGCTAAAGCGCGTAAGCTGAAAGATAACGATGGTAATTACTTATGGCAGCCGGGCTTGCAACAAGGCCAGCCATCCACTTTGCTTGGCCATGGCATTGAAGAAAACGAAGATATGCCGGATGCAGTAGCAGATGCAAACGCTATCCTGTTCGGTGACTTCAAGCGTGGCTATACCATCGTAGACCGCATGGGTACTCGCGTTTTACGTGACCCGTTTACTAATAAACCATACGTTGGTTTCTATACCACGAAACGTGTTGGCGGCATGCTGACTGACTCTAATGCGATTAAGGTTTTAACCTTGTCTGCATAATTAATCTGCTTACTGAATAAGGTCCACAATAGGGCCTTATTTTTTGGAGATCTAAATGCCAATTATTGTAGTAAAAGAGTCGTTTCGTATTGCCGAGGATGGCAATCATGTTGTCGATTATGCTGCCGGTGAACATGAAGTTTCTGAACGTACTGCCGTTGTTGCAGTTGAACATTTGCAAGTCGCAACACTTAAAACTAAGCCAAAACCAGTAAAGGGTAAAGTAAATGAGCCAATTTCTGACACTGGAACAGGTGAAGCTGAATCTCAGAATTGATCATGCTGAAGAGGATGATCTTCTAAAATTTCTTATTAGTGCTGCTTTTGATGCATTTGAGCAATCAACCAATCGGAAACTTTATGCTGCTGATTCGATCATTCCAGAAGATGTTTTAAATGGAATTAATATTTCAGACTCAATTATCCAGGGCGCATACCTTTTAATTGGTCACTGGTATAAAAACCGGGAAACGGTCGGTACTGGCACTGAATTACCAATGGCCACAGACTGGCTATGGAAAAGACATCGGTGGGTGAATTTATGAGTTTAGAGGCAGGCAAATTACCCCACCGCATCACCATTCAACATGAAATTGAAGGTGAGCAAGATCAGGTCACAGGTCATGTTCCTATCATCTGGGCTGAATTCACCAAAGTTTGGGGGAAACTTGAGGCTTTATCTACAAAAGATCAGCTTCAAGCCCAAGCCATTAATTCAACAATGACAGCGCGGTGCCGCATTCGATACAGCTCAACAGCAAGTCAGATTAATTCAACGATGCGCGTGTTATTCCGTAGCAAGTATTGGAAAATTGACGGTGATCCTATTCCAGATAATGAAAGCGGTTTGGAATGGCTTACTTTGAACCTCTCAAATGGCGAATCATCATGGCAGTCGAACTAAATATTGAAGGCATGGATCAGTTCAAGCGGAAGATAGAGCAGCTTTCAAATCCTAAAAAAGTTAAACAAATTGCACGTAAAGCAGGTCGACAAGCCATGAATCTTGTTCGTGATGCAGCACGTACAAATGCCAAAGCGATTGATGATCCTGAAACATCATCTAGGATTTGGAAAAATATTGTAACGCAAGGTGGTAAAAGCCGAAATTCGAATGAAGTTAAGCTCCGTGTAGGTGTGCGTGGTGGATCTGAATTTTGGCGAATGAATAAGGGGATGTTTAGAAAGTCGGATGGTAGAACTGTTCGAATGGATAGTCCTTACTATACCTATATTCCAAATGACACCCGTAGTTGGTGGCTGGTTGAGTTTGGCACAGTTAAAACAAGAGCACAGCCATTCATGCGTCCAGCTTTATCTCAAAACATTGATGAAGCCACAACCAAGTTTGTTCAAGTATTCGATGCTGAAATCACGAAAGCATTAAGCGAGGTCAAATGACAGTACCTATATTTAAATTGCTCAATGCCAGTGATGAGGTTAAGACCTTTCTGCAAACTGGCAATAAGTTGCGAGCTTATGAGTTTGGCCTGGCACCAGATGCACCGCAGAAGCCGTATTTAGTTTGGCAGGATATTTCCGGGATTCCTCAGAACCATTTGGATTGCCCGGCCAATACTGATCACATCACAATTCAAATTGATATTTACACTACAAATCCTACGCAGCTTTCTTTAATAAAAGAGGCGGCACGAAAGGCGCTTGAGGTTGATAACTCATGCACGGTGACAAGTTTGCGCGGCAATGAGCGAGAGCCTGAGACAAAGCTTTATCGAACCGGTTTTGATTCAAACTGGTTTGTAGATCGATAAACAGAATTTTCCACATAGCACCCAACTGGGTGCTTTTTTTATGCCTAAAAATTGAGGAGTAGCTACTCATGGCGAAAAAAGGCGTTTTATCAAACGGCACAGCGGTATGGATTGTCCACGGTACTGTTCCAACATTAACAAAGATGGGTTGTATTAAGGCTTTGGCTCTGGGTGATGATAGCGCCAGTGAAATTGATACAACATGCCTGGAAGAAACTAGTACCAAAACTTCTGAATTTGGACTTAGTACACCAGGTGAAGGCTCAATTCAAATCGATACTGATCCTAAAAACTTATCACATATGACTTTGTTGGAGCTTGCTGCCAATAAAGAAAAAGTAATGGTCTATGTTGGTTGGTCGGATGGTATTGCGGAGCCAACATTAACGGGCAGCGATATCACATTGCCTACCACTCGCACATGGTCACACTTTGAAGCAATTCTTCGCAAAGGCTCACCAGTGTTCGCCGTTGATGCAATGGTGAATCACACAATTCCTATGAAGCGACAAACCGAAGTAACTGAAGAATTTAAGGTGACTCCATAATGGCTAAATTGACTTTAGAGAAAGCAAAAAAAGCAGTCGGGATTGGTAGCCTAGTTGAAAAAACTATTAAGTTTCGCGGTGTAGATGGCAACCCATTTGAAGGCGAGATTTATATTAAAGTCCTGTCCTCAGATGAGGTTGCAAATATCACAGATATTTTGAAGCTAAAAAAAGACGAAAAATACACCATCAGTCAATACCGTGATGCAATGTTGGTACAAACTGTCTTTGAAGGGAAAGATAAACCGTTTTTTCCTGATTTAAAAAGTACAGGCCAAGTGTCTGACGAGATGAAGGTCGCAATGTATTTGGCTGCTGATCAGGTTATTAATTTCACGGGAAAGTACTGGATCTCGATGAAGAGTCAGAATTCTACTGTGAACTCGTCAGCTGCGGAATCGGTGGGCGAACCATCGCAGAAGCAAGAAGAAACCTAAGCAATGCCGAACTCCAAATATGGAAAGCCTTTCGACAAAAGAGAGGATCTCTTTTTGTTGGTCGGCGTATCGAGCAGGGTTTCGGTAACTTGATGGCACATTACACGCAGTTTAAAGTCGGAAGCGATGCAGAAGTCGATGCTTATAGTTTTATGCCTCATGAAGAGGCTCCAGAATTGACTTTTGAAGAACAAAGAATGAAAGACCTTAAAAAGAAATCAGGTTAGCTTGGTTTCTTTTTAGTCACATATGATCTAAATGATTTTTTGATATTAGAATCAAATTATTGTTAAATATGCTCTATGATAAATTAAGAAGAATTCTTATGGATATTCAAGAGGCAATAGAAGTTGCAAAAGCGGAGCTGTTAAGAATTTTCGCTGCAGAAAAACCAAAATCTATTCGACTTGAAGAGGTGGAGTTGGATGACTCTAGAGATTGGGTTATTACCTTGAGTTATCTTCATCAAGCTGATCCATCTAATGATGTTTCAAGTACATTAGGACTTATGGCAATAGCAGCAGCATTAAACTCTAATACTCGATCATATAAGAAAGTTATTATCAATAAAAATACAGGCCAAGTTGAGTCGATAAAAATTCATAAAAATGGATAGATTAATTAGAAAGATGCAAAAGAAAGGGGTTTTGTTAGATACAAACCTCTTGATTTTATTGGTAGTTGGTTTAGTTGATACTAAGTTAATAAGTACGCATAAAAAATTGAGAATTTATTCAGAAGATGATTTTAAATTACTAGTTGGTATCTTAGATACAAGTTCCAAATTGGTAGCAACACCACATATTTTAGCCGAGACAAGCAATTTAGCAATACATGGAATGTATAATGAATTAGAAGCAAAAACATTCTTAGTGCTGAAGGGTATTACTTCGAGTGATAAATTTGAGGAAGTACATGAATTGATAAAAACTATTACTAATCATGATGGATATTTAAAATTTGGTGTAAGTGATATAGGTTTGCTAGAAGCCCTAAGCAATGGATATGTTCTTTTAACTGATGATTGGAAGTTGAGTGGATATGCTGAACAAAAAGGATATGATGTTTTGAACTATAAAACTATTCAGTATCAAATTGCAGAATATCTATAAGCATTTAACAACCTCCTTCGGGAGGTTTCTTTTTGTTCGGTAAATTAGTATCTTGTTCTAAATTATAAATTTGGGGTGGGGTATGGCTATAAATCCGTGTAAAGAATGTGGTGGACCAGTAAGTGATAAAGCTGAAAGTTGCCCTAAATGTGGGGCGAAGCAACCAAAAAAAACCAGTGTGCTGGCATGGATTGGATTAGTGCTTATTATTTTGGCTGGCATAGGAATGTGCGCTGAAGAAACAACCAAAAGTAATTCCGAGCAAACCCAAGAATCAAAACCTATAGAATCAAATGAGATAGTTAAAACAGAAGAGCCAGCACAACAGGTAGAGCAACAAAAAGATAAATGGGAATATAACACCACGAAGGATGAAATGAGGGGTGTGGAAACCAAATTTGCAACTATCGTTAGTGAGAATACCGTAAATTTTGATTTTCCATATGACGGTGGTTCGAAGCTGATTTTAACCCTTAGAAAAAAGGGAAATGAAACTGATGTCATGGTCACAATATCAAAAGGACAGATACTGTGCGGAATAGATGGGTGTGAAGCTGCATTTAAATTTGATAAAGGTGCGGTGCAATCCATAACAATGGCTGAACCTGATAACCATGCATCTGATGTTTTGTTTGTGATGTATGACAATACGGAATCAAAAATTATTAATAGTCTTAAAAATTCAAAAAAACTGGTAATAGAAGTTCCTTTTTACCAAGAGGGAAAGAAGCAATTTACTTTTGATGTCAGCGGCTTAAATTGGAGTCTATGACATAAAAATTTAAAAGCAATTTAATCAAAACAGTGAAGCGCCCAATCGGGTGCTTTTTTATTGCCTGAGGTTTTGTATGAGTACCAAGCTTGGAACATTAACATTAGATCTAGTTGCAAAGATCGGTAATTTTACTGGACCAATTAAAGACGCAGAAAAGCAAACCAAACTTAGCTTCGACAACATGCGAAATCATGTTAATAATTACGGTGCTGTCGCAGTGGCGGGGGCTGCTGCTGTTGGGGCGGGTGTTTTTGCAATGGCGAATGAGTACGCCAATGCAGCCCGTGAATTACAGATTTTTGCGTCAATCTCAAATACCACTACCCAAGAATTTCAAAGAATGGCTGTAGGTGCCAAAACAATGGGTATTAGCCAAGAACAACTTGCAGACCAATTAAAAGATTTTAATGAAAAATTGGGTGAGTTCATCACAATTGGTTCAGGTGGTGCAGTCGATTTCTTTGAACAAATTGCAATTAAAACTGAGGGGTCTGCGGAAGGTGCGAGAAAATTAGCACTTGAAATGCAAAATCTTTCTGGTCCAAAAGCGCTACAGCTGTACGTTGATAAATTAGAAGAAGCTGGCGCCACTCAACAGCAAATGTCTTTCTATTTGGAAAGCATGGCTTCAGACACTACAAACCTAATTCCGCTTTTAAGGGATGGTGGTAAAGGTTTTGAATATTGGGCTGATGCTGCTGAACGCGCTGGCGTGATTATGGATGAATCAGCTATCGCTAAAGCCAATGAGCTTAAAGTGCAGATGGAATTGCTGGGCTTACAGGTTGATGGTGCAAAAAACAAATTCATCCAGGGGTTAATGCCCGCACTGGTATCAGTCGGTGATGGTATGTCTAATGCCGCAACTGAAACAAACTTAATGTCTGATGCAGGCGAAACCCTTGGGGAGGTATTTAAGGGGGTTGCTGCAACTGGCATGGGTGTTTACGCAGTTGTTAAGATGCTATCGAATGCGATTGCAGGATTGGCATTTGATGCTGTCAATGCAAAGAAAACTGTAGATCTTGCGGCTGAAAAAGGCACCTGGGCAGATAAATTACCAGGTGTTAAGTTTGCTAAAACAGCAATCTTTGGTGTGACAATGGCTAAAGCACCTAATAGTGGTGTTGCTATGGCGGCCAAGGACAATGCAAAGGTTGCTGATGATGTCGCCAGTTCAATCGGTAGAATTTACAGCAATGCTGTCAATCAATCTGTGTCGGCAATGGCTAAAATCCAAGGTAGTCAAGCGGGCGTAACAAAAGGATCTGATGAGTGGATCAAGAAGCAGAACGAGGCTTCTAAGTCTGCTGCTAAAAATAGTAAAGCAAATAGTGATGCTGCTAAGGCGCTACGTGAATACAATCGATCTGTTGAGTTAGGTAAACGATTAATCTATGAATATGGTGATGAGCAATTACGAATCGCGGAAGATTTACGAAAGGATCTAGATGAAATCCAGTCAGCTTCTTTGAAGCCTGAGGCAAAAGATCGCTATGCGGCTGTAGCAAGAATGCAAGCAGATGCGCGCAAGAAAGCCTATATCGCTGAGCTTGATTCTGAGCTAAATGAGCATAAAGCAACTGAAGAAGAGAAGCTTAAAACAGAACTCAATATCAATAAATTGCGATTAGACGGTCAAAGAGGTCTAAATGAAAATGAGTTGAAGTTGCGTAAACAGGCTCTTGATGAACAATATGCATATCAAAAGAGAACTCTAGAAATATCTCAAGCTAAAGAACTTCTTCAAACCAAACAACTTTGGATGAGTGCAGGTGAGTACGCACAGGAATACTATGCTTTAGTTCGTGAAGAAATTCTTAACACTCCATCTTATTCACCTGAGATGAAGGATGCATTAATCCAGCAAGCAAACTACCAACAGAGCACTGAACAGGCTGGAGAGAGCGACCAGGCTATTGCAGATTACCGCGATGTAATGGGGTATGAGGAATCGCCACTCATTAAGCAGTACGAAGTACTGGATAAAATGCGTAAGCTCGACCTTATAAATGAGGAAAAGTATCAACAAGACAAATTAAAATTACAGGCATTATCAACCGCCAGCTATATGGAAGGGATGATCGGTGGTTTCGCAAGTCTTGTAGATGAAAACTCTAAAACCTATGCGGTGCTGTTTGCTGCTCAAAAGGCTTTTGCGGTTGCCCAAGCGATGTTAAATATTCCAGCGGCATACTCGAAAGCTTATGATGCTGTAGTAGGAACCCCATATATTGGTCCATATATCGCCCCAGCTGTTGGTGCTGCTGCTGCTGCCTTACAGGTTGCACAAGCCGCAAGTATTAAAGGGGTTGGTTATGCCGATGGTGGTTTCACTGGTTACGGTGGAAAATATGAACCTGCCGGTATTGTCCATAAAGGTGAAGGTGTTTTAACACAAGAGGAAATTGCTGCACTGGGTGGCCCGTCAGGTTTTTACGCATTGCGCGATTCTATTCGTAATGGTTTTGCTGATGGCGGTTTGGTTATGGATGCACCAAAGGTTTTAAACCCAAGCCAAAATCCAGAAGTTAAAAAGGCTATGGATCAGGTGCAGTCGAATACTGGACAACCTCAAGTCAACTTGAATCCAAACTTCGTCATTGTTGATGAGCGTGAAAAACTCGGAGATTATTTATTTGGCTCTGATGGCAAGAAAGCCTTTGTGAAGTTCTTTAAGCAGAATCGCAGGGAATTAGGAATTGCATAAGCCCACTTCGGTGGGTTTTCTTTTATGAGGACAAAATGAAAATACAAACTGAACAATTTGGCGAAGTCCACGTATTAACAAATTGCCCTCTATTGAGTTCAACCGAGCGTCTGGAATGGATGACTGAAGTTCATGAAGCGGATGATGGAAGTGAAGAGAGATATCCGCTACGTGATACGCCTAGACAAATCCTAAGTTTTAACTACACTCAGATGCGTAAAGCCATGGGCGATATGTTTCACATGCTGTCTGCCAATCTGCGAAAACAGTGGGGTATTCCGCTGCGACAGATCAAGCGAGTCATTCCTGATATGGTGAATGATGATTACATCATTCTCGATACAACCAGCACCATAGCCGACCTTAGAGTCGGTTTTGCTTTTATTGAGAGTAGTGAAGGTGGTCAGGTTGTTGAGATTATTGAACGTGGTAGACACATCATCATCCAGGAAGAAATCCGGGACCCGGAAACCGATGAAGTGACTCAACCACTCATTACTGAATACCAGGATGGCTTTCGATTGGCAGCAAATATCACGGCAACCAATGCGGTGATGATGCCATTGCGGATCTGCATTATTGATGGTGATGCTTCAATCAATGCCGGTGGCTTCTGGTCCAATGCTTCCATGGTCTTTCGTGTACTGGCTGAAGACTTGCCAGAGCATCCAGGCGATATGCCAGACCAGTACAAAGGCAATGATATTTATTTTAAACCGTTGCTACTCGATGGTGACTCTATCGAAATCACCATGAGTCAGCATCAAAATGTGGTGGATAACAGCGTTGGTGGCTTTCAGTCATTTACCCATCACACCAAGGTAAAGCAGTCCAAACCATTTAAATCACTGGTTAGAAGTTGGGATGAGTTTCAGGAATTTAGACGATTCCTGTTTCGTCGTGGTGGCCGTTATCGTCCGTTCTGGTTGCCGCTATATGAGCAACATCTGAATATTTTAAACACTGGCAATATCACCACCAGCTTAAGCACCAATACCAAATACCTGATTGAAGCTGGCCGGAATTACATCGCAGTTAAGCGCAAGGATGGCAGCTGGACAGCGCATGAAATCACGGCACGAACGGGTGGTTCATTAACGGTTTCACCAGCAATCAATGCACATCGAAATGATGTTCAAACCATCTGTTACATGGGCCTTTACCGCTTCGATGCTGACCAGATTGAGTTTCAATTTTTGGGTGCCGGCATTTCACAAGCAACCACCCCCATTTTGGAGTTAGAAAGCTAATGGATATTCGTGTAGAGCTTTACCAATTCAAGCATGGGGATAAGGCTTGGTACTTCACCAATCACCGTAAAGATGTTGTACATAACGGCATCACCTATAAGAAAGTGCGTGGTTTAGACCGGGATGCCATTGAAGATGCAGACATCGATAAGTGTGAAATTGAGGTAATTTTCCCACAACCTTACCCGCTTAAAAATGATGACGATGACGACTTTACAAGCATCTTCCTGAATAGGATTTATTTTGAGTCGGTGTATTTAACTGTACTGGAACTTGAGCAGAATGAAACACTGGTTTTGTTTATGGGCCGTGTGACTCAGCCCAAGTTTGATGATTCTGCTGACACAATGACTTTGGTTTGCTCAACCGGTGAGTCCTATTTAAACCGGACCATCCTGACACGCAAATTCCAAAAGACCTGTCCGAATTCAATTTATGACCGCTGGTGTGGGCTGAAATTTGAAGAATGGGCATTCGATGTGACTGTGACAGCAATCAGTGGTCTGACAATCACATTTACGGTAAATCCAACACAGGTGAAGGATGCTGAAGGCAATCTGGTCTTTGAGCAGGTGCCTGTTCTAGATGAGCTGGGGCAACCAGTCTTAGACGGAAATGGACAGCCAACCTATATAAATGGTGATCCGGTCATGGAAACCAAAACCTATGCTGCAGGTTATCTCAACCGGGGGCTGTTTAAAAAACTCGGCGTTTCTACGTTTGTTGTTGGTAATACAGCAAATACGGTCACTTTGTACCGTGAGCATGTTGGCGTGAAAGTTGGTGATGTAATTCAGCTGGCACCCGGGTGTGATCAGTCCCTAAAAACCTGCCATGAAAAATTTAAAAACGCTGCTCGTTTTGCTGGGCATCCATACATGCCGAGTGAAAATCCGGTAATGAATCAATTAATTAAATAAAGGTGGATTTATGGTTATTGCGCCATGGGTTATCTATGCAATGTGGGCTGTGGTAATTGCGACCGCAGTCTACACCTATGTGCAAATGCGAAAAATGCAGAAGAAAAACCGCCAAAATGCAAACCAGTTGGACGGAACGATTGCAGATGAAGGCACTTCATTTAGTGACATTGCCGGCAGTCCACACATGTATGGAAATATTACCCATCTATGGGGGCAGCGCACAGCAGCAATTAAAAGCAAGGGCGGTAAGTAATGAAAATTTACATGTCTGATATTCGAAAAGCAAAAATGTGTGCTCGCGGATCGCGAGCATTTTTTTTGTCTCAAGGTTGGGATTGGCAGGATTTTTTAGCAAACGGCATCGACTTGGAAATCGTCGAAAAATCTAATGATGCAATGGTACAGCAAGTTATTAACATGCTGCGCTGTGACTTTCTTTTGAACTTAATAGTGTGCGCGGTTGATGCTGTTGTAAATGCTGACAGTGAAATTGAAGCACTTGTTTTTATTGACTGTGTGATGGTATTGAAAAAATGGATTGGGGTGAGTAATGGGCGGAAGTAGCAAACAGACGATTGGTTATCAATATTTCTCATTTTTTCTGCTTTTTATCGGCAACCCAATTGAAAAGATGCTGGGGATTAACTTTGATAAGCGCGGATGGCAGACACCATTAATTGATGACTCGGGCAATCCTTTAAGTGTGGGGGTTATAGAGAAAGCAACTTTATATGGAGAAAACGAAGGTGGAGTAGCAGGCCAAATTCACGCAAGATATGGCACAAGCAGTCAAGAAGTGGTGTCTTTTTATAAAGAATATATGGAATCGAAAGGGCTTCAAGCTTCCGCATATCCTTTTCAGTCCTACTTGGCTTTTCCTGATTTTTACGTCGGCAACTCAGGCTACATGAAAGAAATGCTGCTTTGGCCAAAGCGAACAAGAATAAGAAATGATGGTCGCAGACAATGGTATGAAGTGCGTGGGGATGGGGCGGTTGTTTGTGAGATAGGCACAAAATCAATAAGTTCTAGGGATATTGAAGGAAAGGATTTTAATTTCTCATTTAAGGTGAAAAACACGGATACTTTTACTCGGCCAGGCATTGAAAATGAAATCATAAATGAGCGCGAAGTTAAAGTGGTTTATCAATATGATCCAAACTCAGATAGCTTGATCCCCAATTATTATCGTACTACTGATCATTATTCAAGAAGCCCATCTTACGGTCATGGCCCTTACTACTATTATAAGCGAGAAATCGACATTCATCCGGATACGATGGGTCTTGTCGAACTAATAATTGATGTTGAAATGAAATCCACTGATAAGCCGGAGATCGAGGTAACACAAGGTAATATCGTATCAATTGATGACCAAACCATTGAAACAACAGATGAGCGCGGAAGTATAAGTCGAAATGGAATATATCGTGTGGTTGTTCGAGCAATCGGTGGCGAAAGTATTGCAATAAGATTAACAGTAAGCAGGGCTTTGGATGGGTTTGAGGGGCAGATACTTAATAGCTATTTTAGATTAGTAAAAAAACCATTTAGCACCTTATATCTGGACGAAAACCAAGATATAAATCCGATTCATAAAATCCGAGAAATTTTGACAGATGATACGGCAATGGGTAAGCCTGAATCCGATGTTAATGATGCAAACTTTATTAAAGCTGCGGATAGAATATATGATGAGGGTTTGGGTATATCGTGGTCAATTACTGAAAAATCATGTATCGATGCAATTAATGAGCTTTGTTATCACATTGAGTCTGGTATTCGTGTGAATCGTCAAACTGGTCTTTATGAAATGGTCTTGTTTCGTGATGATTGGTTTGAAGAAGATGAGATTCACACCATCACTGAAAATAAGATCAAAAAAGGCAGCATGCAGTATGAAATTACCAATGCTGATGAAGTTGTGAATCAGGTCAATGTGAATTACTACGACCGAGATAATATTAAAAATTCATCCTTTTCAATTTCTGAAAGCGGATTGATTCAGACGCTCGGCCGAGTTAATGCTGAAACTTTGGATTTCCCATATTTCATGAATATGCGCAATGCTGAAATTGTTGCGAACTGGAAACTTAAAATACTTTCAACCGGTGTTTTAAAAGGCTCATTTACGACAGGATGGCGTGAAGCGCGGAAATGGAATCGCTATGACTTAATCAAACTACCTTGGTCTAAGCGTTGGGCTGAACCTATATTGGTTCGGATTATGAACATAAGACTTGGCGGCCCAACCTCTAATGAGGTTTCTATTGAGTGGGTTGAAGTCGTTCCATCAACTGGAATGATGAATACAACGATTGTTGCTGATGCTGGTATTGATAAACCATTGCCGCCTCAAGCATGTCAATATGAACCATTTGAGCTGCCTTATTATTTAGCTGTTATGGCACTGGGTCAGCGTAAAGCTGATGAAGAACTGGCATACGAAAGTAATTTTGGTCTAGTAGGTACTGTTGCTGAAAAACCCCAGGAGAATTCACTTTATGCAGTCATGATGACAAATAACGGTGATGAGTGGGTACGTGCCGGATCAATTCAGTATTCAGCAACTACTGATCTAGACCAGATCATCTCAGAAACTTCATTAAGTTTTACAGTGAAGAACTGGAAAAGGATTGCTAACGTACCGGCTGGGACGTTAATTAAATGTGGCCGGGATTGGTTGGGGACTCCTGGTGAATGGATGGTTTTTCAAAGTATTGATCCATCTACTGGCATTGTTTCAGTTAAACGTGGTGCTCTAGACACTCAACCACAAGGATGGGGAGAAGGCACAAAACTGTACTTCTGCGGAAATGATGTTTCTTATGATCAAACTGAATATATTTCCGGTGAAGAAGTTTTAGTTTCTGCGCTGACAACAACACCGTCCGGCGTTCTTGAGCAAAAAGGTTCAATTCCAATTGAAATGAAAGCTCGCGCAATCAGGCCGTACCTGCCAGCGAATGTGAAATTTAACGATACTTATTTTCCAGAAACATTAATCGTAACAAATAACATTGTTTTGACCTGGGCACATCGCAACCGGGCGCAGCAAACAGGTGGTGAGATTATTGGCTGGTATGATGGAGATGTAACTGTAGAAAGTGGTGTCACATATGCTTATGAGTTGATTTCTGAAAATGTGGTTCTAGATTCTCAGTCAAATATTGCAGCAAATACCGCGACAATTCTTGCATCTGTATTAAAGCCAAATAAACCGCATACATTAAAACTTTGGTCTATGCGGGATGGTTATGATTCATACCAAAAATTTAAGCACTCATTCTTTGCGGAAGCTGTGAGCTTGATTCTATCAGCAAATACAACGAGTAATAATGTATCTGGAAATACTTTAGCAGAGGCAAATATTATCGTTAATGTTGACACTTCATTATCTGCAAATATGCGATTTGATGGTTCAAACATTAAAGGTAAAGCTTCAGCTGGATCAATAATTACAATTGAGGTAGAGGAATAATGGCAACATACACAGGCGTGGCGGATGAAAATGGGGACTTCATAGTCCCTTTTTCGTCTGCGTACACGAGCGGCGAAAAAATTACTGTCACAGCCGAGAAAGATGGTGCAATAAAGTCAATTGAGCTATATGCGCCAAGCGAGGCAGTAGGTGGTGGAGTTATTCAGTTTAGCGGAACCCTTGTGGACTTCCCCAACAATATTGGGGGTATAACAATTTCTCAAATTGCGGGAAGCATTGGAAGCTATGCGTTCTATTGTTACGCAGCAGAATCTAATATCTACAGTAAAGCAACGAGTTTAGTGATACCTGAGGGCGTTACATCTGTGCTAAATTTTTCTTTTTTTGGATGGATATCAGCTAATAGTCTGATTTTGCCGGCTTCATTAAAAATGATAGGTAACAACGCTTTTTCAGGGTGGAGTAAAACAACTAGTTTAGTGATACCTGAGGGCGTTACGTCCATTGGTATAAATGCTTTTTCTAATTGGTCTACCTGCCTCGAAATTGTTTGTTTAGCATTGATCCCGCCAACAATTCAGTCAAATACTTTTGCAAATTTAAAATCAACCTGTATCTTTAAAGTTCCTGCCGAATCCGTAGCAGCGTATCAAGCCGCTCCAAATTGGTCGGCCTTCGCAGCAAGAATCCAAGCTATTTAACGCACCTCCGGGTGCTTTTTTATTGCCAAAAATTTAGGGGGCGAAATGTCTGAAACCACCGCAGCAGTAGCGGAAACATCTGCAGCAGCTTTAGGATCAAAAGCAACAGTAACCGGGGGTGCGGCAAGTTTCGCCGGTTTTTTTATGGGTATCGATTGGATGGGGTGGATTGGTATCGGGGTTGCGGTACTTGGCTTGCTCATCAATGTGTACTTTTCATGGCAGCGGAATCAACGCGAAAAAGAAATTCACGAGCTCACAAAGCGAAAACTAAACGGTGAATGCAATGTCAAAGACTAAAATCTCAGTCGCATTATTAGCAGCTTCGGCTGCTTTTTTTACGTCTTTAGAAATTCGAGAAGGATACTCAGCAAAGCCCTATAAAGATGGTGGGGGAGTAGTTACCCAGGGCATCGGCTCAACAGTCAAACCTAACGGCCAGCCAATTAAAATGACTGATCCAGCCATTACGCGCAAGACAGCTCAGGAGTGGGCAAAGACTCATGTGTCAAAGGATGAAATTGTTTTCCGTAAATCTCTGCAGGGAGTTAAATTGTCTCAAATTGAATATGACACCTATTTAGACTTCACATACAACTTCGGTCAGGCCAATTGGAACAACTCATCCATGCTCCGCAATCTAAAGCAGGGCAAATACATCCAGGCTTGCCAGTCACTGTTGAAGTGGAAATATGTGGCTAAACGTGATTGCTCAGTCCGATCCAATGGTTGTTATGGGGTTTGGAAGCGGCAAGTTGATCGTTATCAAAAATGTATGGGGGCGCAGTAATGTTAAAAACATTCTTAGCCAAATTTTACGAAGCCGTCATTATTTTTCTGACAGCTTTTTTATTGCTTGCACTTATTGGCTTTGGTGTGCAGACATGGCGTGTCAAACACCTAAAAACAAATCTTGAAAATGCAGAACTTAAGTGTGAATCAGATAAAGACAAGATTCATGCGAAATACAAAGAGCAAGCAGAAAAAGATGTCGAAGCATATCGTGAAGCTTTAGCGCAAAGACAAAATACTATTAATCAATTGAGCTCAGACTATGAAACTGAAAAAGCAAAATACAAAGTTAAAGTTGAAACAGTCACTAAGTATGTCGATAAAATTGTTGAGCGTCCCATTTATTTTAATGAGTGCACTGACGATGACGGCATGCAGTCCATCAACTCGCTTATCAAAAGTCGAAGTACCAGCTAACTTGATGCAGCCATGTCCACAGCTTCAAGAGCTTCAAGGAAAAACCGGTAAAGATTGGATGCTTTGGGGTGTGGATACCGTGGATAAATATAATCAGTGTGCAATGCGAAATGATGCATGGATTAAGATTGGGAAAGCCCTCAAGTGAAATTCTAGGAAGGTATTTCAATTAATATGAGATGCCTTCCTTTTTATTATTTAGACTTGTTTTCAACATCAGTTTTTTTGAATTCATCACTGTTTTTTGAATTTTCAGTCTTTATGTTTTTGGATTCAGCTGGAAAATCTAGGGTTGCGATAATCGGCATTGCTAATGCTGAAACACATGCAAAGGGAGATAGTGTTATTAAGATTGCGAGAAAATTGCGTTTTAAACCGAACATAATATTGCCTTAAAAAATAAAATAAAAATTAGAAAATTCAACTATTCAATAGCTATTTGATTTAATAAGAATAAATTTAATTTAAATATCCCTAAAACTTGGTATTTGTATTATTTAGAGTAGGTATTATGTCTAATAAAAAATATATTGACATCAGTACTGAAGACATATCAGTAAAGATTAGGGATTTGTATTGGTATTAAAATCCCTCAAATGAGGGATTTTATAAGTTAGTCTTATATTTAATCAAAGTATCCGTGGGTATTGGCTCGGATCTCAAATGCCAACGTACCAGGTAATAGGCAAACCAAATACTGGGAATTAAAAGCAAACCAAAACCAAACCACAAGGAAACAGCAAGAGCAAATATTGAATTGACTATTCCAAAAAATGAACCGAAATAAACAAGATATGGATGATTTTTTTTATTCATTAACCAACCAATATTCATTGCGAATAAAATAACTATGGCAATCAAGACAGAAAGTGGAAATAGAATCACTTCAAGAAATTGGACAGCTGTGAGGGTGAGTAAAGTAGGTGAATGGCTTAGATACTCAAAGAGCCTATCAATATTGTGATGAGGTCCCATCCCAATTAATGCTATATAAAAAAAGGGTAGAGTGAACAACCAAATTATGCAGGTGGTCACAATTTTTATTATCACTGATTTCACCTATCATTAATCCAGCTCATCCAAGACAACTTATTTTAACTTAGTCGGAAGCTTGATATAAAATTTTAACTTCTAATCAAACTCAAAACTACAAACTCACACCCGTGCTCACAATCAAAACAACTATGCCAGACAGCCCAGCCTGCTTTTTTGTTCCATGACTCAGCAAATTTCATGCAGTGTTCAATGTGAGAGTATTCCCATGTTTTCATTTTTATTCTTTCCGACAATATAGGCGTATAGATTATGCTTTGATGGTATAATTTACGAAAAGAGGACTATAACCCAAGGCACTTTTTCTTTTAGTGGTACATTTAGTAGTACATATTTTAAAGTGTAAAAATAAATATAATCAAAACAATTATTTAAACTATAATTCTTATGCACGCTGAGCGCACCAAATCAATAGCTAAACATACAAAAATATATTCTGAAAGCCTTTAAATATAAGGCTTTATAATAAAAATATAGCAGAATATAACAAAATAAATAAGGATATAGTTGCAAGTTATAAGGATATATATGAGGATATATTCGATTCTATCCACTTTTGTATCCTTATTCTGACTATGGCCAAGCACATAACACCGCTCTCAGATTCCAAATGCACAAGCGCCAAGCCACAAGATAAAGACTATTCTTTATACGATGGACAGGGCTTAATTCTATTTGTCAGAAAAAGTGGCACTAAGGTATGGCGATATAAATATAAAAAAGCCAATGGTAAAGATGGATTGATGACATTGGGCAACTTTCCAGCACTAAGCCTAAAGTCAGCAAGGGATAAACGCCGCGAATATGAAAAGTTATTGGCACAGGGTACAGATCCAATCGAATATGAAGAAATCCAAAAGTATAAAAAGGACAACTCATTTAGTTTTGAAGCCATAGCCCGGGACTGGCACAAGGAATACAGCAATACAGGCAGATGGATACCCGATACAGCAAACAAAGCATTAAGAAATTTAGAAGAGTATGTATTCCCTTTGATTGGAGAGAAGTCTGTTGATGAAGTGAAGCCTAAAGATTTGGTTATGGTTTTGCGGTCAATTGAGGAAAAAGGATTTACAGAGGTACTTAAGAAAACAAGACAGAGATTTAGTGCCATCTTTGCTTATGCAATCTCAAGAGGTTTATTAGAAGAAAACCCATCCTATTTTTTAAAGGATGTATTTGTTAAGACCAATAAGGCAAAACACTATCCGCAGTTGCCACTTGAGCGACTGCCTGAACTATTACAGCGATTAAACAGTGATACTGGTTATCCATTAACAAGATTATGCACGGCGTTTACTTTACATACTTTTGCGCGTTCTAGTGAAGTACGTTTTGCTCGTTGGACTGAGTTCGATCTTAAAAAGGGGATATGGACCATACCACCAGAGCGGGAATTAATAGAAGGGCAGAAGTATTCTAATCGTGGTGCCAAAATGAAAACTGAGCATCTGATACCTTTATCGCCTCAAGTCATTTCTATTCTTAATGAGATTTATATCTACAGCCACATGACTAAAAATGTCTTTCCCAAAAACGGCGACCCTCAAGGCTTCATCAGTGAAACTACAATTAATAATACTTTGCGCCGTTTAGGGTATGACACTGATAATGAGATATGCGGGCATGGCTTTAGGGGTATGGCTTGTTCTGCATTGGTGCAAAGCACTCTATTTCAAAAAGAAGCAGTAGAGAAGCAAATGAGCCACCAAGAACGTGACCAGGTACGTTTAGCATATACGCACCAAGCTGAATACATGGAAGAACGAAAAGCTATGCTGAATTGGTGGAGTGACTACCTGGAAGCAAATCAGAACAACTTTATAAGTCCTTATGACTTCACGCAGCAGCTTTTAAGCAATGATGTGATTAATTTTAAATACGTAAAACTGGCTAAGTGATAAACCTTATCGCTCAATCTGCATTTTAATATATTTCCCTAGAAACTCTGAACCGTACCGGGTTTGTCGGAGACTCAATATTCTGAGAGAATGTCCCGATGAAAAAAGTAAAATATACCCCTGAAATCAGAGATAGAGCGGTTCAATTATTGATTGAATCCGAAAAAGATTATCCATCGAATTGGGCTGCGATCACGGCTATTGCGC
>NZ_VOYL01000042.1:0-26306 GCF_013420295.1 Acinetobacter sp. YH01018 | reverse complement strand
ATAACGCTCACGACCGGGACTTTTGATCCAAGCCGCTTATGGTGGTTTGCTACCTGCTCCTGCAAGCCGATAGCGAGGGGCCATACCCTCATCTCTTACGCCGCTTGCTGCGGCACACTAAAGTCACCGACCCATAGCTGGTCAGGCTGATCTGCACTAAAATCCCGTTTCACTAAGTCGGCTGCTCGTTTTTGATCATCTCGGCTACGGGTGGTTTGTTTATTCTTACCACGCCAAACACCTTGTATACCTAGCTTTTGCATCAATCGAGCAACTGTACAGCGCGCAACAACATAGCCTTCACGTTTCAACTTTTGCCAAACTTTACGAACACCGTACCGACCTGAACTTTCCTTCCAAATTCGTTTAATTTGTTTAGCATGATGCAAGTCATGTAGATCTCGTTTCGCTCGATGTTCTGGATTGTCCGCGAGATCTAAACTTCGATAATAGGTCGAAGCTACGATCGGTAAAATCCTACAAATCGCTTCAACACCATATAGGTCTTTATTATTATGGATAAAATCCACCATTATTTGTGTGGGCGGTCGAGCTCCGCGTGGGCGAAAAAAGCGGCTGCTTTACGTAGAATTTCGTTAGCACGTTGCAGTTCTTTATTTTCACGTTCGAGTTGTTTAATACGTTCTTGATCTGAAAGCTGCTGTACTTTAACTGGATTTTGTTTATCTAAATATTTTTGATGCCAAACACGCAATGCTCTGTTGACCAAAATATTGGACGTCAACTTGAGGGAATTGAGGTTGACCGGGTTTTTATCGATAAGGCTTCTGGAAAAAATACTGCCCGCCCAAAATTTCAGGAAATGTTGAGCTATGTGCGTGAAGGGGACATGATTGTTGTTCACTCCATGGATCGTTTTGCCCGGAGTCTAAAAGATTTAGTCACTGAAGTAGATCAACTTGTCAAAAGAGGAGTTGCCATCCAGTTTGTCAAAGAGAACATTACCTTCACAGCTCAGGCTACGCCAATGGATAACTTGATGTTGCAGCTCATGGGCGCTTTTGCTCAATTCGAGCGGGAAATTATTCTGGAACGCCAAAAAGAAGGAATTAAAATTGCAGCAGCCCATGGCAAATATAAAGGTCGTGTCCATAAATTGAATCCTGATCAGGCTCAAGCCCTGCGACAAGCCTGGGATGAAGGAAGATATTCATCCAAAGTTGATTTGGCAAAAGCATTTGGTATTAGCCGACAGGCTGTTTATCGATATTTAAAACGAAGTAATTAATGATTCTCTAGATGAACTGAAAGGTGTCTACAAAATAGGTAGCTATCCACTCTACGATTAAAATTATTTAAATTATTATTTTTCATTGTTTTAATTTAATAAAATTAAAGAAAAGTTTACATTTGGGGTGAAAGAATCTACTATTGAGCACGTAAGTGAATATTCGTGAAGTTTAGTGAACTTTAATGAATATTCATTAAGTGCCAAAACTAGAGGAGTACCTTGTAATGGCTACTGTCTCGTTCAATAAAAGCTTTACAATTGAAAGCCCTAAAGCAATTCATGCTATAATTCAAGACTTGGAAAATCCTCGTAAAATTGAGGTTTCTGCTCGTGATTATAATGCAGAAAATGCAAAGGGTATTAAGCTATTAAAACAACGATTGTCCAACTCGAAGCGTTAATTCAAGAACATGGTGAAGATAGCGTTTGCCAGTTCTTGAATGATAACTTTGCCTGCCCTCAAAATCCTGATGTTGAAAGCTTTTTACTAAATAAAGGTAAAGGGATTAGATTTGAAAAATCTTCTATTTCTCGTACTTATCTAATTTTAGATGAGAGAAATGGTGATTTACTTGCTTATTTTTCAATTTCATTCAAAGAAATTATAATTAATACAGAAAGTCTTTCAGGAACAGCCATCAAAAAACTGAATGGCATGAGTAAGACTGCTGATACGTTAAAAGTCTATTTGATTGGTCAGATCGGTAAAAATAGCATGATTAAACCTAATCCAATTAAGTTGGATAACATTCTAAGTGAAATTTACAATGTTATTGCCCAAGCTCAAGCCTTGATCGGAGGACGTGTAATTATTCTTGAGTGTGAAAATCAACCTAAGCTTATAGCTTTATATGAAAAACATGGATTTAAATTGATTGAAACTAGTAGTGGTAATGATGAACTTCGTACAATGTATACATCCATTATTCAATCTTAATAAATTTTTGGTAAAAAATTATTTTAACTATAAAAAAGTCAAATTTTTAGAAAAGTATATATTAACCCGAATCCTGCTTAAGCCAATGATTTCATAATTTGAATTGTTGGCTTATTTCGATGGGTTAATTGGTATGCACATAAAGAAGCATAAATCCCACTTAGAAATCCATGAATACTACGAGCTTTACTCGTCACTAAATTATATTGTCCTTTCAATAAACTGAATAACGTTTCTATTTTATTGCGCTGTCTTAAGTGATATTCATCTGATGCACAAAGTTGTACAGATTTCATGTTCTTTCGATGATACGTAATCAAATCAATACCTTGGTCTAAAGCAGAACGAACGATTTCACCGAAAGTGCATATTCTAAAAGCGGACATTTTTACTTTGGAGAAACCGGACATTTCTATTTTGGGCTTACATTTTTTATTTCGCATAAGAGATTTTATGTTAAGTAGATACTTAAAAAAGACTTTGTTGCATAAACATTCTTCAAGATACTGATTTTTAGGGATTTGTTTGAATTTTAATCCAGAAATAAATTAAACAAAATCATAGTCTTAGGTATTTATGCAACAAAGCCCTTTTTTAGGCAAAATACACTCATAAAAAAAGTCAGATAACTTAGTATCTGACTTCTCGTAAAATCTCAAACTCTAAGAGAAAGAAAAGAGTTTTCTATCTCTTTAAAAAGTAGAATTAATGCCTATTTGGATGCCTTGATTATCATAGTCACTACCAAATTTTCCATTATAACCACCGTATAAAGCAACTTGGCTAGAGTCATTAGATTTAATAACATGGTCTAATCCGATACTAAAGTTTACCAAATCTTTATCCATACCTTGCACTGTGTAAGGAGCGAGAGATCTTGCTTGACCTACAATGCCAGTTTGGATATTAAGATCGTCTCCAGAGACATTCGTGTATTTAACACTACCTAGTAGACGAGTATTACTAGTAGGGAATTGATATTCACCAAGTACACCGATAGAAGTTCGAAGGATATTAGAATCTTGATCTCCAACTGCTAAATTCCAAATATCTGTGCCATTTTCAGTAAAGCCATCAACTGAGACATCATAGTATTCAATTGAAGCAGTTGGACCGATTTTGAACGCACCTATATTTTTTAAGTAATCGACACTTAACGCCGCAAACACCTGCGTGCCGTCAGTCTTACCAGTGGCGGTATCACCCTCAAATGTATCTCGTTTTGATTCATAAGATAAATCTTGATAACCGACCAACGCTTGCACCAATCCACCCTCACCGAAACGAGTGCGCGTGAATGCTGCTACAGAGTAACCATCAGCTTCTATTTCGCCAAAATCTTGATGGGTCTTTGCCGTTGCATCGGTATAACCTACTGCTAGACCAACTGATGAGTTAGTATTTGTTAGACGCTTCTCTATACCTGCCGTTAGCGAATACACATCAACATCATAGCCTAAAGCGTTAGATAATGGATCATACTCTGAACGTGAAAGGCTCGGTGAGACGAAGCCATATAGATCGCTATCCATCGACGACCAGCTACCCGTGTCATTTGACGCAGCTTTTTGGTTGCCGTTGTTGCTACTCCAAGGAACATATCTTGTGATCGCAGCAACTTGGTCACGTGCGGTCTCAAAGCCAATACTAGTAAATGCTGGCGCATGGCCAAACCCAACACTTTCCAAAGCTCTTGCAACGTCGTTTGCGTTTCCTTCAGCAATAAGACTTTCGATTGCTGCTTGATATTTTTCAGCACTACCTTCAACAGTATTTAGATATGGTACGTTAGCTAACGTATCTAAATAAATCGCATTTTTTAATTGCATTTCAGTTGTTGCATTCGCGACGATGGGCGCAAACTCTTTAGAGATACGAACAACAAACTCATTACCATCAATCTTGCCAATGCTCATGGTGTAGTTTAAGTTGGCATTACGTAGATCTTCAATAGGTAAAACTTCGAAGCCTTGTTCTTTAGCTGCCGCAAGGATTTCAGCTGGTACTAATTCTCCAGGCGCATAAGCTAATGCTGATACGTCAACACCTAATGAAGCAGCTAAAGCTTGAAGACGAATATCAGTTAGATTGCCATAGGTCCAGCCACCACCTGCTAAGTTATTCCACGCAACAAGAGCAGCTTCTTCAACACCGTTACTATAGTCCCAGAACATACCATCCGGTACCATAGAGTTATCTAGGTAACCCTCTCCGAAGTGCTTAGTATAGCCATCAAGAGTTAAAGCACCAAACTCTAACTTATTAAGTGCTACAGCGTCTTGTGTAAATACTGCTTTCGTACCAGAGACGAAAAAACCTGTACTGGCTTCGTCCTCACCTTCTTGTCCACCATCACCGAATAAACCATCAGTTAGACTAGCGCCAAGACCAATCTTTGTTGCAGCAGTATTGAACAACACCGCATTGGCAGGATCAGTTGGATCCATCAATTTGCCATCTTTATCCAGTACCTCAATATTTAAACCAGTGATACGCGCACCTGTAAAATTGGATATCTTTCCAAACGTGAAATAGTCCACTAATGAAGTATCTATAACTTCATTTGTATCTGTATTTCTATATTCTTTTGTTGAAGTACGGAAACGCGTATCAAATGGATCCATACCAGTTAAACGATTTTTAATACGTTTGCCAGATCCAGGTGCAGAGTCGCAAAAAGTAGTATTATTGGCCATCAAACAGTTGGTGACTTCACCGCGTGACTTGAGGGCCGAAAAGTCAGTAACAAAGTTGTCATATGGTTCGACAAACGCAGGTTCTTCACCTTCTGGATTTCTTGTACTTGTAAAGGTAACAGCCTTAATTCCTGGAGGCTCAACACCTTCCGTAGTATCTACATAGATAAAACCACCACCTGACGTTTCAATGAAAGGATTACTATCCAATGTATCTGCATGAACAGTCAATGGAAATGCCAACGCCACCGGTGCGACTGATACTAACAAACATTTTTTAATCTTCATTTTTTACTCCCTAACCCTATATTATTTCACTAGGGCATCTCCCTAATTCAAAACAGCACATGTTTAATAGTCTAAAAAGTTGACGTTTCAAGTATGTAATTTACTCGACAAAGGTAGCTAAATAAATTATACAAGCTAATGCAACTGCCCCTCATAGCTACACTTTAGCTTATCATATTATATAGTAAATTAATTTCTGTATTTTGCTTTCCATCTGCATTTTTCGGTGGGTTCGGCATCTTTGGATATTCGGGATAATAGGAAGATATAACCGCATATATGTTCTCTCGCAATTTCATAATTTACGATGTCGAGGGACTTTGTTGCATAAACATTCTTCAAGATACTGATTTTTAGGGATTTATTTGAATTTTAATCCAGAAATAAATTAAACAAAATCATAGTCTTAGGTATTTATGCAACAAAGCCATTTTGATTTATCTATGTCATCCGTATTTTCATAAGAGATAAGATATTTAAGTTGCTTCCTAATCGATGATGTAATTTCTAAATCTGGAAATTTTTGAGATAGGTTTTCACAATGCTCTAAGGCAACTTTAAATAATTCAATCCTTTTCATAGTCACTATTAATAATTAAATTTTTCTAAAATTAACATAATACACCTTATACGAAATCAAAAATGGGAGCCTAAGCTCCCATTTTTATTGATGATTTTTTAATTCTTTTAGCATGGCATCCCGTAAGATTTCATTCATACGTGTTTGATAACCTTTTCCCTGTGCTTTGAACCAAGCAAGCACATCAGCATCTAACCGAATTGAAGTTTGTTGCTTTACTGGACGATAGAATTGATTGTGGCGTACAGCATTACTCCAGTCGGTAATTTCAGGCATATCTGAGAGATCTAGCTGATCGTCAGGAATCGTTCCCTTAGCAAGCAAGCGTTGAATTTCAGCATCTTGCTTGTCGCTGAATTTTTCATTCAGTTCTTTGCGTGAGTATTTAACCATGCTCATATCTATCTCGCTCCGCCTTGGTGACTTGTCTTGCACTAATGATTCGTATGATTTCACAGTCATCTTCATCAAAGATGGTATGAGCTACTAAGAGCATTAGTACGCCTTTCACTTTTCCAATGGTCTGCCAACGTTCTTCACCATCGGTATGTCTGTCCTGAATTGAGATCCTCAGTGGATCTTCAAAAACAAGGCTTGCAGTTTCGAAAGAGATATCATGCTTTTTCTGATTCTTTCGATTCTTAGCCTCATCCCATTCAAAATACTGTTCCATAAAAAACATTCAAATTTGTATATACAATAATGTATCATAAAATTGTATCACTCAAGTTGAGAAGCGTAATTTTTAGTCAAATTTATTGGCAAGAACTATCAAAACCGCTCATAAAAAAGCCGACTTGTTTCAAAATCGGCTTTTTGGGCATTTTTGCATTTTTATGGTTTTATTAAGTATCTGATATTTATATTAATATACAAGTGTTGTTATTCCCAAGTAGAAATGTCCTACCTTAAAACCAAATAGAAATGTCCTATACCGACATTTCCAAGTCAAGCACAGGATTCAGATTTCGTTGTTGAATTGCTGTTTTCTGTGCACGTCTGCTTGGCATCTTTTGAGAACGATTCCGTTTGTTTTGCTGTTCTAATTCTTCATGCTGTTGTTGAATATGGGCCAATACAGAACCCAAACGTTTATTCTCAACAATCTCTCGCTGGTTCAGCTGGCTTAATTTGTCGAAGATGCTGTAATTGATTTTTCTACCCTGATATTCAATCGCTACCGTACCATCCGGGTATTCTAGAAACTCAAGATATTTGCCGATAAATCTTTGATTTTCTTCTGTATTTTCCAGGAGATATACGCATTTATCATAAGTAATCGTCAGACTACTCGTGACTCTGCGTGGTTCACGCCAGGTAAAAATATCATCTAACTCCTCAGCAGTTTCAGTGACAGTCCGGTGTAGATCCTTGGGATTAAAGGCCATCTTGGCAAATTTACGATTAAATTGTTCAATAAAGCAGGGCAGCCATGCATTGGCTTGCTCAATCGAACAAATGCCTTCCAGACGCATCTCTTTGATTAAACGATCCTGCAAGGTTCTGTTGGCTCGTTCTACACGGCCTTTGGCCTGTGGTGAATTGGCGAAGATGATATCGATATTGAGGGTACTGAGTACGCGCCCAAATTGGGTAATCTTGGTGTCTTTCTTGCTGCTTTGATTGACCCTGAAGACTGAATGTTTATCGCTGTAGAACGCTAAGGGCTTACCATGCTGTTCGATATATAAACGTGTCGAAATCATATAGTCAAAGGCTGACTCTGACGCACAGAAGCGTAAATGCTGCAATTTTCCTGTGGCATCATCGATGAATACTAGCAGACAGCATTTAGGTGCTCGACCTTCAAACCAATCATGGTGTGAGCCATCAATTTGGATCAATTCACCATAACAATCTCGGTTATAACGAGGCTGATATGGGCGTTTCAGGCGCTTGCAGCGAGGAATCCATAAATCGGCTGCAATCATCCAGGAACGCAGGGTTTCTACTGAAAGATCGAATCCATGCACGGTGGTGAGCTTTTCATGCGCTAAAGTGGGTCCGAAACCATAAAGTTGATCTGAAACAATATTGAGGCACTTAAGTCTGAGTTCTTCAGGAAGTTTGGAATTGCTGATTTGGCCACGACCGGCATGGGCTAATGCAGCGGGACCTTGAGCTTTGTATTTCTGCAGTAAGCGTCTGATCTGACGTTCTGAGATATGAAGTAGCTGAGCAGCCTGGGATTGAGTTATGCGTTGATCACAGATTTCCTGCAAGACCGACAATCGTTTAAGTTCTTTATCCGACATAGACACCAACATATCAAACCGTCCGCTAAGGAAATTGCAAAAATGCATATTCTAAAAGCGGACATTTTTACTTTGGAGAAACCGGACATTTCTATTTTGGGCTTACAATTGTTATTTCGTATAACGTACATTATGTTAAATATTATGAGATTAGGCTCAAAGAGAGGAAATGCTAGAGGTTGCGAATCTGTGAAATTTCCTCTGGTGAAATTCCTAGTGACTCTAAAAATTTCTGATGCTCTTCAGGCTCCATTTCTTCAAATTTTTGATGCCACTTCATCATATCTTCTTTTGATAAACCCGCAGCAGTCATAATTTCTACCCATTTCGCTTTATTCATGAACTTTTCCTTTAATAAAATTGATTTTTTTAATAACTCAATGATAGCTTTTTGCTGACCCCTTAAGTTATTAATCTCTTTCTCCAATGCCCTAAAATGATTTTCCAAGATTTGACCTTGGGATATGCTACACGGTTCTAAAAGCAAGCGGATATCTGAAATTGATAGTCCGTAAGCGCGATAAGAGACTATACTTTTCAGTCGCTCGATCTCACTTTCACCGTACCATCTGTAACCATTTTCAGCTATAAATCTAGGTTTTAATAAATCCTGTTTCTCATAATAAAGAACGGTGGTTCTCGATAAATTGAGACTTTTAGCTAAGCGGGTTACAGTAAGCATATTTTTTGTCATTCGTTCATTGTTCAATTAAGGTAAACCCTTTACTTATAGACAGGTCAATCTTGAAAAATTATTTATTTCACAAATTAAGGATACCCAAAACACAGTCATTTTTATTTTAGGCTGACAGCTCATCATCGCTCCTCAGCTATCGATGAAATAAAATATGTAACTGATTTCAACCCGATATAAAATAAAATTTTGATGAATTACAGGGAATGCACATGGTCTGGCTTATTGCTAAGTATGCGCTCACAGCTGGGATGGTAATACTTATTTCAGAAGTGGCCAAACGTAGTGACCGTTTAGGCGGGTTGATCGCAGCCTTACCGATTGTAACGGTACTGGTGCTGATATGGATGAAACTTGAGCATCAAGATCCACAGAAAATTTCAAATCATGCTTGGTACACTTTTTGGTATGTGGTGCCGACCTTACCGATGTTTTTAGCATTTCCCCTCCTGTATCAGCGTTATGGATTTTGGCCAGCTCTAGCCCTTTGTTGTGTAATGACCCTTGTTATTTTCCTGGCATGGGCCGCTATCTTGCACCATTTCGGTATTGATTTAATGTAAAGGATGAAACGATTACTCACATTGAATCAGAATAAATCTTTTTTTACGGAAATGTTCATTTCGCTAAAACCCACAATCTTAGAGATTATCAAAAGCCTTGTAGAGATCAGTAGATTTTTCAAGATGCCCACTCTTTAGATAATTGAAAGTGGAACGACATGATATGAATAAGCATCATTGGGAAACTGTGTATACCAAACTCTGGCGTTTATATTCCCCTTCTATGATTAACCCCATCAAGTAGGAAAAGCATTCAAAAAATAGCATTGATTAGAGCTTAACTTTAAGATCTGAAGATTATCTGAATCTTAATTTGACTACCAGTGAACGAAATACCCATGATATCAAGCCTGAATATGGATGCAGTCCTGGATTGATGGCTATTTAAAGCAATTTATTCAAAATGGCAGGGATAGGTATGGATATGGATTTATATTCGCTATTGTCTCGCTCAATTAAGGTTTAGTCATCCTATATTGACTATAATCATTTGGATAACAGCAAGAGAGTTTATTGTGCGCCATTCTTATCATATCGAAAAACATTATATTGAACGTGCTGGATGGTTACGTGCAGCGGTGCTGGGGGCAAATGACGGGATTATTTCAGTCACCAGTCTGGTGGTGGGAATTGCAGCCAGTGGCGCATCTACCCATACCCTACTGGTGACCTGTATCGCCGGATTGATCTCTGGGGCTGCATCAATGGCTGCAGGTGAATATATTTCGGTTAAATCCCAGCAGGACATTGAACAGAATGATCTGGAGATGGAACAACGTGAACTGCAACGCCATCCCGAACATGAATTGAATGAGTTAAAAAATATTTATATACAACGCGGATTACAACCCACTTTAGCTGAAGAAGTCGCCCGCCAGCTGACCGCACATAATGCTTTAGATGCCCATGCTCGTGATGAAATTGGTATTTTAGATCATACCTCTGCACAGCCCTTTCGCGCTGCGTTTTCTTCAGCCACTGCATTTACAGTCGGTTCACTCTTTCCTTTAATTTCAATCATGTTGATGCCTGAGCAATATTTAGAGAAAGGCGTGATGCTGATTGGGGTATTAAGTCTTGGCATTATGGGTGCACTGGCCAGTTATGTAGGCGGAGTCAGCATCTGGAGAGGTTCAATCCGGGTAATGCTTTGGGGCATTATCGCGATGCTATTCAGCTCCTGGATCGGATCATTATTTAATGTGAGCGTGGCATAAGATCGCTTTTTATATGTTCCCCCACTCGCTCTACCCATGATGGGTTTGACATCCTCACCGCCCTTTAAGGACGGTGATTCCTACTGCTAGATCATGCCCAAGCACAAGTATGTTCTTAGCACTGTTCAGGTCCATCAGCGGGGATAGAACAATACTCCATAACCCATTCAATAAAGGCTTATGTCTTTTAAAATATCGCCTTCACTACGGCATATATGATTATGCAGTAGCCGAATGAATCCACTTGCGATTATGCTGCGAGGACATCACGCTTTTCTGACTAGATAAACCCTTAGGTGAATAATAATGATTGATAAAAATATCCCGCTCACCGATTTACACCGCCATCTCGATGGCAATATCCGTCCGCAAACCATTTTAGAACTGGGGCAGCAATTCCAGATTCAACTGCCTGCCAACACCCTGCCGGAACTACTACCGCATGTTCAAGTCATGGATAATCAGCCAGACCTGCTGAGCTTCCTAAACAAACTGGACTGGGGCGTGAAAGTCTTGGGTGATTTGGAAGCCTGCCGTCGTGTCGCATGGGAAAATATGCAAGATGCAGCACAACAAGGTTTGGACTATGTCGAAATGCGCTTTTCTCCCTTTTATATGGCGATGAGCCATCAACTTCCACTGGCTGGGGTAGTCGAAGCCGTGATTGATGGCGTTCAGCAAGGCAGCCGTTACTTGGATCTTCCTGCTAAGCTCATCGGTATTATGAGTCGTACCTTTGGGCAGGCTCGCTGTCAGCAAGAACTGGATGCCTTACTGACTCATCGTGACCAGATTACCGCACTAGATTTGGCAGGTGATGAACTGGGCTTTCCAGGGGAACTGTTTATTGATCATTTCAAGCGAGCTCGTGATGCAGGCTGGCACATCAGCGTCCATGCAGGTGAAGCCGCTGGTGCAAGCAGTATTTGGCAAGCGATTCAAACCCTCGGTGCAACCCGTATCGGGCATGGGGTGAAAGCTGTGGAAGATGCAAAATTACTAGATTATTTAGTTAAATATCAGATCGGGATTGAGTCCTGCATTACCTCAAATCTGCAAACCAGTACCGTTGCCAATATTGCTCAACATCCGCTTAAAACCTTTCTTGAACATGGCATTTTAGCCACGATTAATAGTGACGATCCTGCGGTTGAAGGCATTGATATTCAACATGAATATTTACACGCAGCACCACAGGCAGGCTTGTCCGAAGCACAAATCCGACAAGCGCAGCAAAACGGTTTGAGCATCGCCTTTTTATCCGCTCAGGAAAAACAGCAACTTCAAGAGAAAGTATCGCAGCGTAACGCCTTTTCAGGAATCAATTACAGGGATTGATGCAAATCAGTCATCATCTGTTTCTTATTGTCATCAGAATACCCCTCGTTTTCATGCACAATATATTGATTTTTATAAAATTTATTAATTAGCAAAGACTTAGAAGTTATTAAATTAGATAAAAAACAGCACTAACTAGGGTGTGTCCTCATTTGGCTTTGCACCAAATAAATATGCAGGCTATATGGATCATAGATTTATAATTGCGTGCTAGTTTATCAAATCGAGTGCAATAGCACGGAAATGTTTTAATCTCGCAAAAGCATTTTCAACTAAATGTCAATGATGGCTTTGTTTGAGAAATTTCCAATAAGTTGCTTCAAATTTCAGAAAGAAATCATCAATTACGCAGAATAATTCGGTACTATTGAACATCAGACTAGGGCTTTAGGTTTTGTGTGGTAACTCAACTGATGGCTCTAGTCCTCTTATTTTTCAAGTCATTTTCTTATCCGCGATTCGGGTTATATTTAATGTAATTTATGTTGGTGAACATTGCCAAGATATTTAATTGCAGGAATTACTGGAAGCGGAAGTTCATACTAAATATGTTGTGGTTCTGACTAAAATATCGATGGCAGTCTAGCTGTAAATTTTGCTGAATAGGTATTAAACCTCCCCGAGCAGCAATAAAATTATTGACCTGAAATGGCACTGGTTGCCAAACTGAAACTGTGAGGTAATGGAAAAATCTGAGGTTCCAGCGTAGAACCCACTATGAAGAATTACTACTTAGGCTATTCTTAAGCCGCTCGGTTACTCGAACTAGATCTTGGACTGAGGAGACTTTCATTTTCCTCATTATATTATAACGGTGTACTTTTACAGTAGCTTCCGATATACCAAGTTCTAATGCTGTCTGTTTATTTAGGTATCCTTGTAAGACAAACTTAAGTACCTGTTGCTCGCGTTTGCTGAGACTTTCATAATTTTCTTTAAGCTCGCTAATTTGGGGAGCATTTGATCTCTGCTGAAGCGCTAACTTGAGGGCAGTACGAATAGCACCAAGCAGTTCCTCTTCTCGAAATGGTTTAGTGAAGAAGTCTACCGCACCCGCTTTGATCGCTTTAACTGCCATTGGAATATCACCATGGCCGCTAATGAAAATAATAGGGATCTGCTCACCAAGCTCTGCTAATTTTCGTTGCACATCTAAGCCGCTCATCTCGGGCATACGAACATCCAGAATCAAACAGCCACAGGTAGACCAATTGACATCGCTAAAAAATGCGCTAGCAGATGAAAAACACTCAACACTCATGCCAACCGAGCGTACCAAGCTGCTGAGGGCTTCCAGTACTGCATTATCATCATCGAGAATATAAATTAAAAATCCGTGATTATTCATGTATCTGATTCCTTTCTAGCAGGGATGCTTACCATAAAACAAGCACCTCCCTCAGATGGGCACTCCACCCATATTTTTCCATTATGTACTTCAGTGATTGTAAGACAAATTGCTAACCCCATTCCAAATCCTTCTGTTTTGGTTGTGTAAAATGCATCAAATAACTGCGACACCTTACCAGCTGAAATACCTGGACCTGAGTCCTTCACAGAGATAATAAGTGCATCACCTGTATCGTTACCAGAGAATGATAGCGTTAGCTGCCTAATTTCACAGTCTCCTTGGTTGATCGCTTCTATAGCGTTCATAGCCAGATTTAATACTAACTGTTGAATCTGTACAGCATCTCCCCATATTTCAGGAAGTACTTCATCGGCCAATACATTTAAATTTACACTATTACTCTGACTAGGCGCCTTAAGTATCAGATTTGTATCTGCTACCATTGCTTTTAGATCAATCCGTTTGATCGCTGCCTCTTGTCGCTTTAGAAAGGATCGTATCATACGGATAATTTCCGCTGCACGGTCGGAATCTCTGGTAATACGAGCGAATGCCTCTTTAGCCTCTGAGATGTTATATGACTCTTTACCTAACCAGCGTGTACCAGCATTAGCATTAGTCATGATCGCCGAGAGTGGTTGGTTTATCTCGTGTGCAATATAGGCTGAAAACTCCCCCATCGTAGCCGATCGGGAAACGTGGACAAATTGTTGCTGCAATTGATTGAGAGCTTCCTGTGCTTGCTTCCTTTCAGTAATATCATCGATGATCTGCAGAATAACTTGAGGCTCACCGGAACGTGGAGGCATCAGCGAAACACGGGAATTAACCCATATCATAGAACCATTTTTGCATAGATAAGAGCGTTCCACATTGTATTCCTCTCCTCCCCCCTGAAGCAAATTAGCAATACGCTGTTTCATCTGTGCACTTTCCCCAGGTGGCGTCAATTGCTCCATAGAAAGTTTCGCCAAATCTTTTTCCTCATATCCTGTCATGCGTTGGAATGCAGGATTGGCATTGAGTATTCGGTTTTCCGGATCGGTCAGTACAATACCAGCTGCAGAGTTTTCATAAACTGCTTTCCAACGTGCTTCCGAGGCAGATAATGCAATATTACTCTGCTGAAGGCGGTGGCGACTTCTAATCAGGCGGTGAGTAAGTACCGCGATATCATCTCCCTGATCGGATAGCTCCCCACGCAGTGCATCGCCTGCCACCTTCATAGATACCAGGTTGCTTACACGTGCTCGTAGCTCGTGAGCGGAGAATGGCTTAAGAAGAAAGTCCTGTACAGACTCAGAAAGCAATTTCACACGCAATTCTTCATCTGACTTGGCCGACAACACCATGATCGGAATATGTGAAAGTTCATCTTTTTTACGTACTTGATTAATCATCATATCGCCACTCATAACAGGCATCATCAAGTCTGTAATCAACAGGTCTGGCGGCATGCTGGACATCAACTCCAGCGCCTTTGCTCCATCAGCTGCAACATACACTTGATAGTCGCTGCTTAGGCAGTCCTTTATAAAACCACGCATATCTGGATTATCATCAACGATTAGCACCCGAGGCTGGTCGGATTGAAACGGAAGCACCTCAGCCTCATCTACCGCATTTGACATCAGCAAAAGGTACTCATCAAAATCCACGACCTGTGGATTATCTTTTCGCTGTAAGGTGTTATTCGCAACATAAGCATCTTCAGGTGCATTCAGTGGTAGCTTTACCTGAAAAAGTGCTCCTCCGCCCGGGGCATCACTTACAGAAATTGTTCCTCGGTGTAACTCAACGAACTCTTTCACAATAGAAAGACCTAAGCCTGTACCCTGCGTAGCTTGTTGACCTTCCTGATTTAACTGGTGGAAACGTTCAAATATCTCTTTACGCAGTTTAGGAGGAATACCAGGTCCACTATCAGACACAGTAATCAAAGCATAATTGGGTAGATTAAAACTAAGACAGCAGCGGATAAGCCCCCCATCAGGAGTAAATTTAAAAGCATTAGAAAGTAAGTTAAGGATAATACGTTCGTATTTCTCACCATCCACTTCAGCAATCATCATCTGCGCGGGCAGTTTAATATCAAACGTTATTGATTTTTGCTGGGCTATTCCTTCAAAATTCGAGCCGATAGTACGGGTCAGCTGACTGAGATCAACTCTCCGATAGGAAAGCCCCATCTGCTGGGCATCTATTTTCGCCAAGTCAAGCAATGTATTAACCTGTTTCAACAGGGTTCTTGCGTTACGTTGAATGACCTCAAACTGTTTCCAATAAGGTGATTCTCCTCGAGGCTCTGCTGCCATAACAGCTTCCAGTGGTCCTAGAATTAAAGACAGTGGCGTACGCAACTCATGGCTTACCTTGGCAAAAAAATCACTCTTCTGCTTATCTAGCTTTCGAATATATTCAACTGATTGCTCTAGCTCCTGATTCTTTAACGCCAGCATAGCTTCGGCTTTCTTTTTATCGGTAATATTACGCCCTTCAGCAAGAAGGTAAATAATTTCACCTTCTTCATTTCGAATTGGCAACAATGAAAAATCGACCGCTATTATTTCTTTACCATCTGCCTTGCCAAGAATCTCAACATCACATCGAACAAATTCACCGGATGATGCAGTTTCAATAAGTCTCTTTTGGGTGGCCATTGTTTTTTTTGAAAGTTGCCACCAAGGTGTCTTCCAGAACGGTTTACCTTGAATATCTTCTAGAGTAATACCTGCTCCTTCCAATGCGACTTGGTTGACTTCTAGCACATTTCCCTTGGCATCAAGAAGGCCAACGAATTCGTAGAGCCCATCAAATATAATGCGTGTATGTTGTTCTTGCATCAACTCAGCAGATCCTTTTTCCTTGAGGCTGATATTATAATGATTATTTTTTAATCTATTTTGATGCTTTCTTCTGTCCCAAAAGCTCATCCTTGATAATTCACATAATTCCGACTGTTTCAGTCTAGATCATACCCCCCATCTCTCATCCTGAGAATACTTTTTTAGCGTTTAAACAATAATCATCTCAAGAATATTCAACTCATTCCTCAGAACAGTAAAGGGGAAATAGAGAAACCAACGTAACTTCATTACATTGGTTTCAAGTTCATCTAAACAATGACGAAGTAATACCCCATTCCGTAAGTATTTGCTGAATACTTATTAGTCAGAATGAATTCATGCTTGTTCCTGCTGCTTGAGCAAATCAAGCGCTACATCAACGATCATGTCTTCTTGACCACCAACCATCCGACGGCGCCCAAGTTCGACTAAAATATCTACAGTTTTAAGCCCGTATTTATGAGCAGCCAACTCGCTATGACGCAGGAAACTACTATAAACACCAGCATACCCTAGAGCTAAAGTCTCGCGATCAACACGTACAGGACGATCTTGTAATGGGCGAACCAAGTCATCGGCTGCATCCATCAACTTATAAAGATCAGTACCGTGATTCCAACCCATCCGTTCCGCAGCAGCAATAAACACTTCTAGTGGCGCATTTCCAGCACCAGCACCCATGCCAGCTAAGCTTGCATCTACACGGTCGCAACCATTTTCTACAGCAATAATGCTATTGGCTACCCCTAGACTCAAATTATGATGTGCATGTATTCCGGTCTGTGTCTCGGGTTTTAGTGTGTCCTTGAAGGCACGGAAGCGATCCCGTACACCATTCATGCTCAGTGCACCACCAGAATCAACTACATAACATACTGTCGCACCATAACTTTCCATTAACTTGGCTTGCTGCGCCAAGTTTTGCGGTGTAGTCATGTGACTCATCATCAAGAAGCCAACAGCCTCCATACCTAAGTGACGCGCATACTCGATGTGCTGTCTGGAAATGTCAGCCTCCGTGCAGTGCGTAGCAACGCGCACCACACGCACACCCGCTTCATAGGCAGCCTTAAGATCATGTACAGTAGCAATGCCTGGCAAGAGTAATGTTGTAATCTTGGCATGCTTGACCACACTAGCCACGGCTTCAATCCATTCTAAATCCGTATGAGCACCAAAGCCGTAATTGAAACTACTTCCCTGTAAACCATCACCATGGGCAATTTCGATAGAATCGACCTTGGCATCATCCAGAGCTTGTGCAATCTGCTTAACTTGATCCACTGTATACTGGTGGCGGATCGCGTGACTACCATCACGCAGTGTCACATCAGAGATGTAAATTTTCTGTTGAGTCATGGTGATATCCTTATTCAACCTGAGAATCGAGCATACGCACAGCCATTTTCTCTGCGGTACGTAATGCAGCGCTGGTCATGATGTCCAAGTTACCTGCATAAGCTGGCAGATAGTTTGCGGCACCCTCTACTTCTAAGAAAATTGAAGTCTTGAGCCCACTCATACGTTCTCCAACACCAGGAATATTAAACGGGCGATCGGCCTCAATGCGGTCGAACTGTACGTATTGCTTTAATCGATAACCTGGGACATATGCCTGTACTGCATCCACCATTGATTGCACTGACTCTTTAATTTGCTCGATGTCAGCGAAATCACTAAGTGTATAGATAGTGTCTCGCATCATCAGTGGCGGTTCAGCTGGATTTAGAATGATGATTGCCTTGCCTTTAGCAGCTCCACCTACCGCCTCAATCGCCTGTGAGGTAGTTTCTGTAAACTCGTCAATATTGGCACGAGTACCAGGTCCAGCACTTTTACTTGAGATACTAGCGATAATCTCTGCGTAATGTACCTTAGCCACACGTGATACCGCGGCAACCATGGGAATAGTAGCCTGCCCTCCACACGTGACCATATTAACGTTGGTTGCATCTAAGTGATCATCACCATTGACCACTGGTATACAGTAGGGTCCAATGGCGGCAGGTGTCAGATCGATCATGCGTAATTGAGGTTTACGCTCACGTAACAAAGCCTCATTTTTCACATGTGCGTTGGCACTTGTAGCATCGAATACAATATCGATTTCATTGAATATCGGCAAACGCGTCAACCCTTCTACACCTTCGTGAGTGATTGTTACCCCCATGCGCTGGGCGCGTGCGAGCCCGTCCGATGCAGGATCGATGCCAACCATCGCTCCCATTTCAATGTTTTTCCCCTGCCTAAGTATCTTGATCATCAGATCAGTGCCGATATTGCCACTACCAATAATAGCGGCCTTGACTTTACGGGTCATAATGAAACTCCTTTAATCATTAAGCCATCGCGTCCGGTCGCATAACGTATAATTATTTACGCAAATTCCGGAAATTTTATGATTGAAGATGGGCTCACTTGCATGCTTCTATCCCTTTGCAAAATTAGCGGTCACCGACCCAAGCCCTTCTATCCGTACATTAAATATATCGCCTGCTGCGACGGGCACCATCGGACCGAGCGCACCTGAAAGAACTGTGTCACCAGCACGCAATGGACGACCCAGCTTAGCCATGACTTTAGCCAACCAAAGAACTGCATTGAGCGGTGATCCTAGGCAAGCAGCTCCAACTCCAGAGGATACCAATAATCCTTGTCGCTCCATCACCATCCCTGCATGGCGTGAATCAAAATCGCACAGCCGCTTTGGCATGGAACCCAATACGTACAGACCCGATGAAGCATTGTCAGCTATAGTATCCGTGATACGAATATCCCAATTCGCTATACGTGAACCCACGATCTCGATCGCTGGAACTGCGAATTCAATGGCGCGAAAAAGGTCAGCCACCGTCAAATAGTCATCGTCAAGATCACGTCCCAAGACAAAGGCTATTTCGGCTTCGACTTTAGGTTGAAGCACATCATTGAGAGAGATTTCCTCACCCTCTGTACGTGCCATGTCAGCGAACAACATCCCATAATCAGGCTGTTCCACTCCGAGTTGTTTTTGCACTGCGACTGAAGTCAGTCCAATCTTTCGTCCAACCAGTCTTCGCCCCGCATTCAATGCTCGTTGTGTATTGACCTCTTGCACAACATAAGCCGCTTCTAAATCCATCTCACCTATTAGATTGCGCACTGGCGCAATAGCTGTGCCCGACAGTGCGGCCTCATGCAGAAAATCAGCGACTTTGTGTACGTTATCTGGTTCATTCATGCTTATATCTCTCCTTGATTAACACCGTCTATAATCCTTATTTATGCTACCCTGCTGTCCAAAACGTTCGTCTTATGAGCATGCAAATAAAAGTAGGACTAGAGCTGCTAGACTGACCGATCATGCGGGCGCCTGAAACTTGTGTCCCCATATGCTGATGCGATCATAGCGCACCACTGACCAGTCTCGGTTTACCTCACGTGCACCCCAGCCGTACTCGACTGCGAAGCCCGAAGGTGTCGCACCATAGAACGAAATCATGTGATCGTTAGTATGTCGGCCAAGCGTCATGACCACCTCACGGTCCTCATAAAATTTGTCATATGCCAAACCCACGTCATCCATACCGTTAAGTTGCAGCATAAAGTGATGAAGCCGTTTTGATCCTGGCAGCTTAGCAAACGCAAATGAGTGGTGACGACCATTGCAATAAAAGAAATAGAGAGTAGTGGACAACCCGTCGCAAATAGTCCAGTCAATGACATCGGCAAGCTGAAGGCCCAATGCTTTGGTATAAAAAGCGAGTGCTTCATCCACATCCGAAACGTTCAACACATAGTGACCGAAACCCTGGTTTCCAGTTTGAAATCCGGAAACACCGGTAGGTGAGGTGAATGGCTGTTCGAACAACTCTGTGCCGCCATAATATACCTCGACACGATTACCGAACGGATCGTTACACGAAATCAATCCGAGCACACCGCGCTTGGCGATTAATTCCTGTCCCTCGACCTTGACTGTAACGCCGAAGGCCTCCAGTCTTTGCTTGACCTCCTGCAATCCCTGTTCACTATCCACCTCGTAGCCAGCAAAAAGATAGTCATCAGCAGATCCTTTGCTGACCGACAGTCGCCAGGCACGCGAGTCGATTCGAAACGTCGCCTCCATTTCGCTGGCTGAAGCTTCCATCATCCCTAACTTGGTCGTGGCGAAGGTACTCCATTTAGGTACATCTACGACTTCAAAGCCCAAGTAACCCAATCTTTTAATACTCATGATAATTCTCCTTTATCAACCGAAGTGCTTGTCAAGCTGTGTACCAAGACTAGATTCGAACAAACCACGCACACCCATGCCACCATCGCAATTCAATACGCTACCAGTGAGCGGAACAGTGTCACCACGAGTCGCGAAGAAGACATAGGCACCGGCGTATTCCTCGGCAGTAGCAGCCCGCCCGGTCGGAAGAACTGATTTCAGCATGTCGTCCAATGGAAAGCTCGAAATGCTCTTATCTTGTAAATCAAGACTCTTCAACCCTCGTAGATCACTCCCCAAAATGCCACCTGGAGCTATACCGTTGACCCGGATACGAGGTCCCCATTCGTGTGCAAGCTGCTTGATCAAACCAATCACGGCATGCTTGCCAGCCGTATACAAAACACCACCTCCGCCCGGATAAAAACCGGCATTTGATACCGTGAAAATCGCGCTACCTTTGCTTTGATAAAGGGCAGGTAGCGCCGCTTTTGCAGCTAAGATGTAGCCCTTGACATTCACATCGAACATTTCCTCGAATGCCTCAGATATGATGTCGTCAGGAATATCCACCAGTTGGGTCAGGTAATCCCAAACACCAGCATTACCGACTAAACAGTCGAGCTTGCCAAATTTTTCAACGCAACGAGCCACAGCCTCACGATGGCTGTCGAGTAAACGTACATCTCCTTCAATCCCTACGATTGAATCTCCATGGCGCTCCTTTAACGCTTCCAGACCTGCCGGAGATTTATCTAGTACTGCAACACGTGCACCTTCTGCAACATAACGATCAACGATGGCTCTTCCCAAGCCTGCGCCACCACCTGTCACCAAAATTACTTCATCTTTAAGTTTCATTTTTGATTCCCTTCATTCGCACGAACAATATCGCGCATATTATTTGACACATCTGCCAGCTTTTCTGGCTCAATTATGACTTGAGCTTCCACTAATCGATTTGCGAGTGCGAAATCACGAGGTGCATCAACGGCTACAACCGCTTGAATCCGTCCATCTAGCAGACGGAACAATAAAGCAGAGCCACTGCCCAAGGTTCCGCGCAAAACATATTCACCCGGTCCTTCGATATCACCAGCCATTTGCATTCGATGTCCCGCAATCTCCGTCCATGACACTGGCAATTGCGGTGCTGATACTTCTTTTCCTAGAATGGCTTTAGCAACTGCTGTAGCTTGGCGCTGAGCATTCATATAGGTTTCAAGCGAGCGCTTTCCGCCTGAATGAAGTGGCCAAGTGGCTACATCCCCAACCGCGAATATGCCTTTAGCAGGTGTCGCACCTCTATGATCAACAACGACACCACGATCACATTCCAAACCGGCTTGACGTGCGAGTTGATCTGCAGGATCTGCCCCTACGCAGATAAGTGCGTTATCAGCAATAAAGCTACGCCCATCATTCACCATCACTTTTTCAAGCTGACCTTCGCCTGAAAAACCTGAAACTCCAGTTTTTAGTTCTACCTGCACACCCTGTTCAGTTAACAAACCACGTAGCCAAGCACCGATACGTCGTCCAAGAACACGAACCAACAGTTCATCACCAGCTTCAAGGATCGTGACAGAAAGACCAAGCTTGCGAGCCGTTGTTGCTACCTCACAACCAATCAACCCACCGCCTACAATGAGCAACCGAGTATTAGGTGTCCAGCTATCACGTAATAACTGCACATCACCATAAGTGCGTAATGTCACGACACCAGGCAATTGACTGCCGGGTAAAGACAACATCCGTGCTCGACTTCCAGTTGCAATAACGATAGCATCAGCAGAAATCGTGCTGCCATCATTCAAACTGATCATTTTTTTCTGTGTATCTAGGTCAGTAACTTCTGAGCCAGTCAGCATCTCGATGCTGGCTTCACTGTACCAATCTGCCTCGGCCAGTCTAGGTGGCTGCTCAAAGCTTCCATCAAGGACGGCCTTAGACAAGGATGGTCGGTCATAGGGAAGATGCTGTTCTTCCCCAATCAGTGAGATTCGTCCTTCATAACCTTCGGCACGAAGGGCTTGCGCGGTGGTGAACCCAGCTACGCCATTACCGATGATTGCAACATGATTAGCCATCACTTTAGCTCCCCATTGTCAAGATCAACGTGTACCTCATCACCTTCTATCTTGATAGGGTATACTTTGATAGGTTTACAAGCAGGCAACGCTTTCACTTTCCCAGTTCGCACACAGAACTTCCCAAAATGCAACGTACATTCGACGACATCACCATCAAGGTATCCCTCTGATAATGCCCAGTCTCCATGCGTGCAGGTATCCTGAACTGCGAAAAACTCACCATCGACGTTACAGACCATCACTGGTTCTGATCCACCTTCATAGCGTTGCATTTCACCAGGTGGCAAATCACTTTGCCGCAGTATATATGTCCAAGTCATGACATCTCCTAGAAGAAGAAACTGAGGTTATTGGCTAGGATGGTGCTTTGGTCGATCAGGATTGTCCGATTGACTATCTCGAATCCAGCTTCACCCTTGTTACGACGCAATCTGTCGCGACGCTCTCCAGCAAAGATATCAAGTTGTCTTTCCAAGCGATTGCGGTACACGATGAAGGTACTGGAGATTTCGTATTCTCCTTCTACTTCTGTGGGAATGATCATCACATTGCTCACAATATGTCGTGTTCTTGAGGCAGGATTCTCGGACCAACTTACGTCAGAAGTAATCTTACGCAAACGCCCTTTCATCATTGTGGCGTCATCATCAAAATGCGCATAGTCTCGCAAGCCCGAATATTCAAGGCGTGAATCACGCATGATTCGTGTGGTGCGGATAGGCATGAAGTAGTGAATGTCTTTGGCAAGTAGTGCGAACCATTCATCAAAGCGGCGATCATTGAGAAGCTTAGCTTCCCAATAGTAGAACTGCTCAATTTCATTTTGCAGTTCAAGTGCTACCGGTGCAGGTTTGCGAAGAAAGAGGTCAGCTCTGTTGACTGAATCAATCATGGTCACTCCTTTTTGGAATCGTAATCATTCCTTGTAGATTTCAAATGGATAGTCCACCGCATCCAATTTGGTTATGAATCAAATGCGGCTTCTAACTGGCACCACGATGTGGCGCTAGCTGTCGTTAGGTTTAACGCGTCGCCTTTAATGCTTCCCAGTCTGGTGAGGTCATCATTTTCAGCCAATGTGCATATAGTCCACGAGCAGCTTCTTCGCTATACACGTTGTTACATATACGACCAGGGTAAATTGGATCGTTATCAACGGTTTGCCCCATACTCATCTCAGCATTGAATGGACGGCTACGTGCCTTATGACCTCGCAGAATATGCTGGATTTCAACCCAGTTCTCGCCGTCATCCTGCTCGAATACACCACCGGCAGAGAAGGTACGTAGTGTCTGACGACGAAACTCTTCCTTAATATCATCTGGAGCATCAGCATCGACGACTGTAAATGCCCACACTTCAACCTCGTTCGGCCCGCGTGGATGCCATGTTCGGATCGTATTGACACCTGGGAGGAAGGAACACGTAGGAAAGACAGTCATGTGCTCAACCATGATTTTCGTGCCGCGCTCTATACTACCCAGACGCTCGGCCGCCTTTTCCGCCGCGGGGCCTTCGGTCAAGTAGCTGGTGACCTTCGGCCCCATGATGGCAAGCATCAGGTTGGGGTCGCCAATATAGAAGCCACTGCCATGCCCACCCCATGATGCACGGTACTGCTTGCCAAATTTCGGCGGTGCAAGATCAGCCAACTCAAGATCTTCTGGCAGACCAGCAATGATTCCAGATAAATGTGATGTAGTTCCGGCATGGTACATGTCACTACAAAACTGCTCTGCTGCGAATTTCCAGTTACAGGGAATAACCCACTTCTGTATACCTGGAATCACCTCAGTGCCTGCCTCAGTACGGTCGAGCATGTGGTCCATGTAGAACTTCGCCTCGCCGAGATATGTATCAAGGTCTATGGCGTTTTCATCCCAGTTGGCAAAAATCAGACCTTTGTAGGTTTCTACTCGAGCCTTCAGTGGACTCCATTCCTTCTTGTCTAAGCAGGCGAAGGATTCGGCCTCGTAAGGCACATTGATAAGATTGCCAGCAGTATCGTAAGCCCACCCATGGTAACTACAAGTAAATGCCTTCGCGTTTCCAGCATCCGAACGACAGATACGCATACCACGATGGCGGCACTGGTTCAGGAACACAGCGATACTGGCATCCTTCTGTCTTACGACCACGACAGGATCTTCACCCATATAGGTCGTGAAATAATCACCTGGTTTACGAATGTGAGTTTCATGCCCCAATAGGAGCCATGACCGAGCAAATACACGTTCTAGTTCGAGTTGGTACAGATCCTCATCGGTATAAATGCGCGGATCGATACGTCCAGCTTGCTCATCAAAGAGCGTTTCTATCTCACTGGTCTTCCAATTTTTGCGCACTCTAATAGGTGTTGTTTCTGTCTGATTCATTGTCTTCTCACTTTTTAAAGTAGTGGATAGCGGGTAATTACAGGTGATGCATTTTCAGAATGGATGATCATTCACATTTTTTTGAAATCAATCATTAGCGGTGAGAAAATCATTGACCAAGCGGATAAAATTCTTGTTTTGCTCGATCTGCACCCAATGGCCACATTTACCGAAAACGTGTAATTGCGAGCTTTCGATCAGTTGGTTCAGCCGCAACGATGTTTCAAGAGGAATCACACGATCGTCGCGACCGTGTAAGATTAGTGTTTCATGCTGGATAGCTTGAATGTCCTGATCGGAACTAGCTAATGCATCTACCCAGCGCTGCCGCGGAGCAGGGAACATGGAGGCAAAAGCCTCTTGAAAGCCGGGTCTAATACTCGCCTTGTAGCGTAGCTCCGCCAGCTCATCAGAAATGAGACTTCGGTCGTAGGCGAAATAGTCCATGACTTTGCGCATATTTGGCACGGAGGGCTCATAACCCCAGACTGCATCGAGTCCATCCGTAAGCTCGAATCTCACACCAACGGACCCCATCAGCACCAACCGACGAACCCGATGTGGAAATCGGATAGCAAAGGCCAATGATAAGGCACCACCGAATGAATTTCCGACAAGATCGACACGGTCTAGTTCCAGCGCATCAAGAATTCCAATCAAATGAGCAACCCAAGACTCGATTCCGTAGTGAATTCCTTGTGGTCGTTGCGTAAAGCCGAAACCCACCATGTCCGGTGCAATGACGCGGCGGTGCTTGGACAACTCAGGCATGACCGTCCTCCAGTTCGCCCAAGCGGTCACACCCGGGCCTGAACCATGAACAAGCACGACAGGCTCACCAGTACCAACATCATGGAGATTGGTTTCAATTCCACCAGCTAAGACCATGCGGCCAAGCTCTTCGTTTACATTCGTCATCAATTACGCTCCTTGTCCTTGGAGTTTAAAAATTTTGTTATGGGAAATGCAGTATTTATTTGACTATGCTTTTGCCGTAAAATCTCTATTACAGCCAAGTACAGATAGATGCATCTGCACGTGTGTGCTCAGATCAAAAGAAATCGTTAAATTGATCTAAAATCCTTGTCAAAGTCATACTCACTACTGAATAAGTAAGCAAACACCACCTAACTGCATGTACGATATTACAATCATGACCTAGCGGAATATTGTTTTTTGGCTTATAGGTTTATAGAGCGATCGCAACTTTTATAAACGATGGTTTATACATCTCCTGATGAATATGCACCTTGGCCTAAGCACTTTGCTGTTTTCGAACAGACTGGCCGGAAATGGGTGTCAGAGAAATATGCAAATCAGATAAGTGATCTACACTGGAACACCAAATTTCCGCCAGCACTTTCATAGCTTTTTTTCAAAAATTAAGAATTAAATGCGGATTGACTAAACCAGGTAATTTATTATTGTTTTGCAATATTATTGTGCATACCAAGGACTAGATAACTTTGGTTATCAAGCTTATTTGACTAAATGTTCTAAATAACCTGAGTTCGACGAAATCTGCTTAGCCTTTTAGCATATTTTGGAAAGTTGGCTTATTGGGATTCAAACAATAAGCCACTACAGCAGCCATGATATTCACCATGAAGTTATTTACCGAAC
>NZ_VOYL01000041.1:0-26901 GCF_013420295.1 Acinetobacter sp. YH01018 | reverse complement strand
ACGGTTCAATTTCTTTAAAGGCTTCTCGACTAATGTCGCTGGGATATGGTTTTCTCATTGAATAATTTTAACAAATTCTTTTTTTAAGTGCTAAAAAAGAATGAAATTAATACTGGATAGGCTCTTAAAGCCCAATTATACGACAAACGAGCAACACCACTCGCTTGAGCGAAATGACTTGCTTGCTTATTATTTGGCAGTAATTGGATTACATGCCCTCGTATGAATCGGCTCATAGTGCGTCTTTGACTGCCTGTATTAACTTTTGGTTTTTCTTACTACGACTACCATATAATCTTGCCGAAAACACTGTAATGATTTCCAAAACATCTTGAGCAAGTTCTTCCTCAAAAGACAAATTTTCACCCTTATTAAGAATGACGATCTCCACGCTTTTAGCTTCACATAAGGCAAAAACCAACTCAGCACCAAACCGCAATAAGCGATCTTTATGCGTTAAAACCAAACGTCCGATTTCATCATTCATGATTGCTTCTAGCAGCTTATTTAAGCCTTTTTTTCTATAGTTCATACCCGAACCAAGATCGGAGATTAATTCAAACGTCCAACCTTGATTTGCACAGTACATTTCAAGAACTTGTTGCTGTCGAATTAAATCTTCTTTTTGGTCATGACTCGATACCCTTGCGTATGCAATGGTTTTCCTTTGAAGTTGACTATCGGGCTTGTGTATTTGCTCAGGCGTGATCTTACTCAGATCATATCGTCTATGATTTTTAGGGGTTCGATCTGCAACCAAAGTGCCTTCTTCATCCCAACGCCTTAATGTTTGAATGGAAACACCTAATGTTTTAGCTGCAACGCTAATGCTTACATATTTACTCATGTTGTATATAATAGTATAGAAATAAGTAGATTTCAATTAGTAGTTACAAACCCTGAGTTTTTATCTGGCTATGGCAGGATTATACAAATATTTTAAAGGCGCAATATCTCGGGTGGTGATAACTGCAAGCTCCCACTCAGATGGGTCGTTTGGCTTATTCAGTACACTGGTACCCTTCAGCCAGCTTCAGAATATTCAGTGGATGAGTTAGAGAAAATAGCAACATATTTTAAGGATCGAGAAAGATGCGTAGATAGCTGCGCCTTGAGGTTAAGCAGAATGTCAATTTCTAATTTATTTACTGTAATCTGTTTACATACCAAAAGTAGCGAAATGATGAGCTAACTATCGCTATATGTCTGATCAAATTGTAGAAATTCTTCCATTTTTTAGTTTTTACATTATTTTTTAACTGCACGTTTAAAAGCTTTCAATACTTGCTCTCTGGTACTCGCCACTCATTAAACCAGGTCATGGTTGAGGCTAGCTCCTTCCCCATCTATCTAAGCCACCTGATTTTAGTTTCCACGTTTTTTAACCAGGGGCTAAACACACCAGATGATGGCCTGCACAACGTCCCCGCTTCTAAAGCCTTTGTCCTATGTAAAAGGTGGCATTATGCGTAATTTAAACATCAGTTTCTTTCAGCTTAGGCTATTTCCAGCAGTCCATTGAATGAAAACAATAATTTTGGCACCTATTTTGCTTAATCAGTATTACGTTTTATAAAAATTGTAATATTGAGGGGCAACACTATGGGTTACGTTGCACGTGAACTCAGTCAAAGAAATAAACTGCTGTTTGGCTTGGGGTCTTTTTTAATACCGGTCTTGATTTGGTGTGCAGTCAGCTATTTACCCTTTATCTGGCATCCACAAGTCCAGATTGCCGATTCAGGCAGCGTGAACTATTTACAGGTCGGTAGTCGCATTGATAAAGACGTCTTTTTCTCTGCCGCCCAGTCTGCGCTAGATCAAGGTCTGGCTCCACCGCAAGGGATTCTGGTGAATCCGATCTATCTGCCCGCCCCACATGAAGTGGCGATTGCCCTGGTCACGGCATTCACCACTGAACCTGCACAGGCCAATACACCCTGGTTCCATGAAAGCCTGTGGCACAGTATCAAACTGGTCTTTAGTGCTTTCTTTATTTCTTCGCTGATCGGGATTCCACTCGGTATTTTATGTGGTTTCTCTCACAAAATTTCCCAGCTGACCGAGCCTTTTGTTGAATTTTTCCGCTACCTGCCTGCCCCGGCCTTTGGTGCACTTGCGGTTGCTATTTTAGGGATCAATGATGCACCGAAAATTGCCATCATTGTCATTGGCACCCTGTTCCAGCAAATCCTGATTATTGCCAATACCACACGTCTGGTGGACCGTAGCCTGATTGAAGCCGGTTTTACCTTAGGCACCAATAAAATGAAAAGCTTGTTTTATGTGGTCATTCCAGCGGCCCTTCCTGAAATTTACCGCAATCTGCGTGTCCTGCTCGGCTGGGCATGGACCTATCTGATCGTGGCTGAACTGATCGGCAGTACCTCGGGGATTACCTGGTTTATTACCCAGCAAGCCCGTTACCAGAATTTTGACAATGTCTTTGCCGCGATCCTGATCATTGGGGTGATTGGTCTGCTTTGCGATGTGATGTTAATGAAACTGGGACAACGCCTATTTAAATGGAAACCGGGAGCAAATTAATGCAAAACCCTGAATTTAATACCCGCGAATACTTTAACAAGATTTATAGCCGTCCGGTGATTCTGGAAGCGAAACAGCTGACGCAAAAATTCAGTCATGGCAAAACTGAACGTACGGTTTTAAATGCCCTGGATCTCAAAATTCATAAGCGTGAGTTTATCTGTGTGATTGGTCCTTCTGGTTGTGGAAAGTCTACGTTTAGCCGTGTAGTAGCAGGACTAGACCCGTATAGCAGTGGTGAGATTCTGGTCGATGGCCAGCCGATTACCGGTCCGAGTCCGGAACGTGGCATGGTGTTTCAGGGCTATACCCTGTTCCCATGGAAAACCGTCAAAGAAAATGTCATGTTTGGCCCAAAAATGAAAGGCCAAAGTAATGCCTCAGCCGAAGCGCAGGCACGTGAATGGATCAATATCATTGGTCTGGAAAAATATCAGGACCAGTATCCGCATCAGCTGTCTGGCGGGATGAAACAGCGTGTCGCGATTGCCCGTGCGCTGGTCAATGAACCCAAAGTCTTGCTGATGGATGAACCTTTTGGTGCGCTGGATCCGCATACGCGCCAGAAAATGCAGCGTCACCTGCTGGACCTGTGGCAGAACATCGATATCACCATTATTTTCGTGACCCACGATATGGATGAAGCGATTTTGCTGGCCGACCGCATTGTGGCCTTGAAAGCCAATCCGGGTGAAATTAAAGAAATTATTGAAGTGAATCTGCCACGTCCACGTCATCCCGATCTGATGCTGACGCCGGAATTTAAACAGCTGCGTGAGCATGTCGATCACATGGTGCATGCCCAGGAAGATGAACTAGATCCAGCACTGGCGGATCTGCCGGAGATTCCGCGTCTGACCAAAGTGAGCACCAGCAAATAATCAGGTTAAAAGCACCTTTGGGACGACCCAAAGGTTTTAATCGCTGTGTTGGACGACCAACAATTAAGGTGATTGCCATGCAAGACCCATATGTACTTCCGCTTATTGATATCTCCAAACTGCAAAGTCCACATCTGGCCGACCGTCTTGAAGTCGCTCATGCTCTGGATCAGGCCTGCAAAGAGGTTGGCTTTCTCTATCTGCAAGGTCGCCAATTTAATTTTGACTATGCCAAAGCCTTGATTGAAATTGCCCAATCCTATTTTTCACAGGATCTGGACAGCAAGATGCAGCACTATATTGGTCAATCCAGTAACCATAGTGGTTATGTGCCGATTGGCGAAGAACAGTTTGCTGGACATAGCTATGATCTAAAAGAAGCCTATGATGTCAATTATGACTATCAGGGACCTGAAACAGGCTGCCCATTGCTCGGCCCAACCTTATGGCCGGAAGACCCCAATTTCAGGGCAGTGGTCAGTCAGTATTACAGCCATCTGCGTGAGATCAGCCAGCAGATTTTTGCTGCTTTTGCCCTGGCACTGGGCATCGAAGAAGACTTTTTTGCGCGTAAAATTACCGATGCCCCAAGCCAGTTACGCCTAATTCATTATCCCTATAATCCCGAAGTCACAGATGCTGAAGGGATTGGTGCACACACCGACTATGAATGCTTTACCTTGCTGCTACCCACTGCACCCGGTTTGCAGGTACTGAATAAAGCCGGTGAGTGGATCGATATTCCATTGATTGAAAATACCCTGGTGATGAATATCGGTGACATGATGGAAATTCTGTCCAATGGTCAATACCTGGCGACCAAACATCGGGTGAAAAAGGTTTCGGAAGAACGTTACTCCTTCCCGCTGTTTTGTGCCTGCAATTATGACACCGTGATTGAACCGGTCATTCAAACTGAAGATTGCAAATATGCTGCACTGATTGGTGGCGAACATCTGTTTAACCAGACTGCACAAACGTTTCATTATTTAAAACAACGTATCGCTTCCGGCGAACTGGTACTGAAAAATGCGGTCCCGCTGTCCTCCTTTGGCCTTGAAGAACAGCCGGAGGCAACATCATGAACTTACTTGAAGCACTGACAACTTTAACACCGACAACCCGTCAGCCTGAAGTTATTCCGAACTTTTTATATGGTGCTTTCCGGCGCAAAAGTATCAGCTTCTTTAATGGCCTGACCGATGAAAATACCATTGTGTACTGGTTTCAGTCGCGCAGCTTTACCATTGATCTGCGCCTGAAAAGTCAGAATGGCACACCCATCGCAGACCGTCAGGGCTGGATTGGCAATACCTTATGGGATGAATCCAAGCAGCTGTTGTCCTGGGAGGTCGCTGACTACGCCAATTACCAGAACCATGTGCAATGGCCTGAGCCGGCAAAGCTGCATGCGATTGGCAACTGCATTCTGGAATTCTCTCCCAGCAACGTTTATGTCGAAGACTGGCGCCAGCAGGTACAATGCGGTGTGTTTTTAGGCCTGCGACTTCAATCAGCACTTGATGTCCAGTTAGGACAAAAGCTGGAAATGGATGGCGGCCTGATTATCTGTGGCAATCATATGGCCTATGCCCTGACCCGTTTGCCAGATGTACAAAGCACAGTTGCTCAAATGGATTTAAAAGCGGTTGATCCAACTGTTTTTGCTTTAATTGAAAGTTTTGAAGTCTCGATCGGCACGGATGGTCAAACTAAAACGTACAGCACCTGCGCCAGTGAAGCCGGTAACGCTTTTAATCTCGACAACTTTGAGATTCTTGATAAAACCCGTCTGGTTCAGCATGTAATTTTGGATGGTCATGAAATCGACCTGATTTTTGCGGTAGATATGTATATGCCTGACTACGAGTTTCAGCACAGCACTGCGACAACTGCAGAAGCGGAACACTGGCTGAAGTCAGAACAGGATCACCTGATGCATCATGCAGCACGCGTGCTCTAGGGAGGAATATGGCTTTTTTATATCTGTCGATTGCCATCATTGCAGAAGTGATTGCGACTTCTGCCCTGAAAGCCTCCAATGGCTTTAGTGTGCTCTGGCCATCTCTGGCCACCATTCTTGGATATGCCGTTGCGCTATTCTTTCTGTCACTGACCATGAAAACCATTCCGATGGGCATTGCCTATGCGATCTGGTCCGGTGCCGGCATTATCCTGATTTCAACGGTTGGCCTACTGGTGTTTAAACAGCACCTAGATCTTCCGGCGCTGATCGGACTGGCATTGATGATCATGGGTATTATTTTTATCAATGTGTTTTCTAAAAGCACTGAACTTTAATTTTTTTGATGTTTATCTGACCATAAAAAAATCCCCAGTCTGATCAGACTGGGGATTTTTTTATGCACTAGATCTGGCTTTATTTCAGCTCTTGTACCAATGTCGGCACAATGACAGCATCGACATTCATTTCAGTGCTGTAGATGCCATTGGTCACATTGAATTTATTGACATGGTAGCTGGAACCATAGATCGAATCGAAGCCATTGCCTTTGGTAAAGACTTTCTTGTTCGCCTCTAAGTCCAATAGATGCGTCCCCTCGATAAACTGCATATAGGCTTTGGCATCGACCCCGACCCGTTTGGCCATAATCCGGGCCGCATCTTCACGAGTCGCCGGATCATTAATATATTTTACCGTTTTATCCCAAACCTGGATCAGCTTTTTCCATTGTTCCTGGTTGGCTTGCAGATGTGCTGGATTCACCGTCAGGGTATCGTAGATCAGGCCGGCTTTATCTTTAGAGCTAAAAATAATCTTTGAACCGGCAACGGCAGATAAAGCCTGATTGGCGACCGGCTGCCATACGGCAATCGCATCAATATCTGGAGTATTAAAGACCTGAGGCAGTTCATTGGTCATGGTATTGACCAGCTTGACCTCGTTCAGCTTGATTTTGGCATCATCCAGTGCAGTCGACAGCAGCAGGTGATCGACCAGACCTTTTTCAGTCGCCACTGTTTTGCCTTTCAGTTCCTGAATCGTATTAATCCCCGGTTTAGCGATAATGACGTCATTTCCCGCCGAATAGTCGGTTGCCATGATCATTACGCCTTTGGTACCACCGGAACCGGTCACCAGATTATCTCCGTTGGTGACCATCACCGCATCCAGCTGGTTTGCAGCAAAAGCAGACAATGAAGCCGAATAGTCAAACCATTTAAAATCGGCATTTACGCCAGCTTCTTTTAACCAGCCTTTTTCAATGGCCACTTGCCATGCCACAAAGCCCGGCCAGTCACTATAACCAATACGGATCGGCTGGGTTTGGGCACTAGCGCCTGCCTTGGCATCTGATTCTGGCACTTTAGCCGTATTGTCACAGCCACTCAATAAAATGGCGCCACAGATTGATGCGGCTAAACTTAGTTTTTTCATCATGGTGCGATTTCCCCTATGCAATTACATTTAAAACGCGTGTTTGAAGGTTGTTTTGATTGAATAAAGTCACGCCAGCCACCGAAATGGCTGATGTCAGTGGCATCTTCCAGCGCATAGCCTTCACAGATAAAGCCTTTGACCCAACGACCATCTGCCAGCTGAACATTGCCAATACCGAGCGGTGCCGGCACTTCTGCAACAATCTGACCAAAGTTGGCAAATGGAATATCCCAGACTTCGACTGCAATCTTCTGACCTGTACTGCTGTACTGCAGGCCCGGTTTAGGCGGTGTGGTATTTTTCAAGGCATACAATTTATAGCTTGCTGCGGTCTGGGTGGTTTGCAGCAAGGTTCCGCCACGTGTGGTCAGCTGGAAGTTCAACGGCATACCCGTCAGGTGTGCACCTACGACTGCGAGTTTGACCGAATGCTGAGATTGAATCTGGGTGCTTGGTATATAAGTTTTCTGCGAAGTCCCCAGCATTAAAGCTGTCGCTTGCTGCCAGCGTTGAGCAAAGTTGGCCAAGGCCTGATCCATCCAGGCAGGAGCAATAAAGGTCACACCGCTTGGCAGGCCATCAACACGAATGCTATTTGGCAGTGCCAAGGCTGACAGATCAGCAAAATTGACGAAATTGGTATAGGCACCCATGTGGCTATTTTTAACCAGTGGATCTGCTTCCACATCGGCAATCTTGTAAATGGTCGGTGCGGTAGGCACCATCAAGGCATCAAAGTCCGCCAATGCCAGATTGATTTGGCGCGCCAGCTGGGCACGTTCATATTCCGCCTGCATCATATCGACAGCGTTGAAGTTGTCCGCCTGACTGATGATCTGGTGAATCACCGGATGGGGCACCTCACGCGAGACTATTTTCTCTACGGCGCTGCAACGCTCTGCGACCCAAGCTTTGTTATATAAAGCTGAAGCCAGCTGATTGAAGATGCTGAAATCAATCGCTTCGACCGCATAGCCCAGCTGTTTGGCACGAGCGATCGCCAGTTTAAAGGCTTTTTCCGATTCCGCATCGCCATAGAATTCTAGTTGTGCCGGAATGGCAATTTTGCCTTTAGAAAACTGGGTGGGTACATTGGCTGGATGCTGGCGTGAATATTCATCAGATGTATCATAACCTTGCATGATCTGGGCTACTTGCCAGGCATCATCCACCGTCAAGGCAAAAATTGAAATCACATCAATGGTACGGCAAGCCGGAATCAGCCCCGAAGTTGAGAACCAGCCCTTGGTCGGTTTAAGCCCTACAATATTGTTATGTCCGGCTGGCACACGGCCCGAACCTGCGGTATCTGTGCCTAAACTGAAAGGCACCTGACCATTGGCAACCGCCACAGATGAACCCGAACTTGAACCGCCACTGATATAGTCTGGATGAAAGCTATTTTTCACTGCACCGTATGGAGAACGTACACCGACCAGACCGGTTGCAAACTGGTCCAGATTGGTTTTACCCACCACAATCGCACCAGCCGCTTTCAACTTGGCAACCACTGTTGCATCACTGCTGGCCAGATAAGCAGCTTCTTTACAGGCTGCCGTGCTATAAAAACCGGCAACATCAATATTGTCTTTCACCGCAAATGGAATACCGTACAGTGGTAGGTCTGCTACGGATTTACCCTTTAGAGTATCAATTTGGGCTTGTAATTGTTCTGCTGTGGCAATTGAAATCCAGGCATGATTGTCATTGTTAAACGATGCGACATAAGAGATCAGATCCTGTAACTGGATCTGCTGCTGTTGGTAAGCATTCTGCCAATCCTGAATGGTCCATAAAGTGTTCATGACAATACTCCTTTATTGGTATTTTGAGGAATGGGGGGCATCACGGCATCCATCAGTTCCAGGTGCCCTTTGAGCATCCCTTTCAATGCAATAAATTGTTCACTAATTTCTTTCAGGTCACTGCTCACGCCCTGCATCAGCATCACCTGCAGGACTTTTTCATCATCCAGCTGGATATGTAGCGAGCTGATCACCTGTTCCAGATATTGCTGTTGCAGGTCCACCAGCTGGGAACGCAGCGGCTTGAGGCTGACGTCATAGACCAGCGTCAATGTGCCGACCATCACTTCATCGTGTGCCACCAGATCGTCAATCAAATAGCGGTTAATCATGTCGACAATAGCCTGAGAACGGCTTTCATAATGTTGCTCGACAATCTTTTGATCGAGTGCCTGAAGCGTGCTTTCTGGCAGGGTGATACTAATCCGTGCCAATTTTTGTTTAGCCACGGCGGTATTCCTTCTGCTGTGCGGATTGCTGTAAATGCAGTCCGGCACGTACACTTAAAAGCTCAACTAAGAATTTCAGCCATGGATGCAGCTTTTTATTCGAGTCTGGATGATTCATGTGCATCTCCTACAGGTATTACAAAACTGGAATTTCGTATTACTTGCTAAAATGCAGAAAGCGTGCCAATTGTAGTGACGGGATTAAATAAAAACGGCAAAAAAAAGCCCCAGTACGCTGAGCTGGGGCCTGTTTTAAATCAGGGGGGTTATTGATAATTTCACCGGTTCGATTGCTTTTATTCTTCATGTACAGTTATTTTTTTATACATGATGGGTTGAACGATGAGTATGGTTGAGTGATCAAGTAAATGGCTCTCCTCTGTTTATCTGTCATATAAATAAAAGCAGAAAGCGTGCCAAAATATAAAATGAACTGAATAATGCCGCAGCGGCATCACAAAGCCCTGCTGAAGCGGGAGTGAAAAGAAGGAAGGCTATTTAGATCATTAAATATGCATAAAAATTGTACAACACTGCACCATTCAGGTTCACTTTTTGCGTTAAAGTGTGGCTCAGCTTATCAAACTTTTTAAGCGCGGTTTTTGTGAACTCGAGCTCGTAGCTCTTTTAGACTCATCTTTACGGTTTCATCGTTTTTAGCTTCTTCTGCAAGTTTTAATAATTGAATATCTTCTTTAACAAGATCATTCAAAATTATTTTTGCATTTTCAAAAATACGATTTTGACTTTCAATACTATGCATTCCTAAAAGTTCTTCTAGTTTTTTAGCCATCTTTTATAAATTCCAAATAGGATGATCTTCCCATTTTTCAGGGAAACCCATCGCAACACGCCAATTCTCATTTTTCAGTATAGGTTTTAATAGTTTATTCAGTTGATTGCACCACTCTGTATCAAAACCTGTCGGTCTGAGTAATGTTTTTAATATTAAGAGTACATAGAAGATACGTTTGTTGGTCGGTGTAATAGGTGGTTGCCAATTGGGATCTTTATCGACTTTGGATTTAATTGCTAATTCTTTATTCCATAATCGCCCATGATGTGCACAAGTATTTCGTACATAGGTCAATATGTGCAACCATTCAGCTAATTTTTCATGATGTACTGAAAAGTGCTGTGAAACTTCCTTTTTATCTTCTACACCTTCAGACTTATTGTTCTTCAAGCCCTGATATAAAAAAGATAGTGATCCCAAACTTAAAACTTCTGTCAGCATCCAAATAGGAATTTTTGAAAATCCGATATAGTTTTGTTCAAAATGTTGAATGAATATATCTTTTGAACGCTCGACCTCTTTATTACAGTTGTTGATAAAACTGCTATGCTTAAATTTTGGATGAAAGTTTGTTACCTGATAAATTCCAAAAGCACCATACTTATGCGCCATAAAATAGGTAATCTGTGTACGTAAATAAGTTTCAATCATCTCTATGGCATTAAAGACTTGTAACCTGAGTTCTGTATCAAACTCGTATAGCTGAACAATGCTTTCAAATCTTGTATTAGGTTGAAATGTATCTAAAATTTTATATTCTTGTCGTACACGATAAGGATACCAATATGCACTTAAACGATAATAACCATATTTAGACAATACAGATTCAGCCCAAGCACGATTATGAATAATCATGCCTTTGTCTTCCAAATGATTTACCTGTTCGATATATGAGAGTGGTTTTTTATTGTAGATTTTCAACATGGTTCATTATATTCAGACATAAAAAACCGCCAAGGTTGCGCGGACTCCCGAAGAAGAACTAAGCGTGGCGGCTGTATTAAGTATCATACTAACGACAATTGTCTCTATTAGCAAGTTATTCTTTAAGCCACTGGCGCCAAGGTAAACAACACCTGCCCCGTCTTCACCGTTTGCCCTTTTTCAATGGTAATGGCATCTACACGCATACGCTCAGGGGCAATAATTGGAATCTCGATCTTCATCGCTTCAATGACGGCCAAAGTTGCGCCTTCTTCCACAATATCACCCGAAGCACATTCAATTTTCCAGATTGAACCCGGCATATGCGATTCCACTGCACAACCACCATCTGGAATTTCCACACCTTCACCATCATCGACAGCGTCCAGGCTTTCAGACACATATTCCGCCAGCCCTGCTGCATGCCAGCGACGACGTTCTGCATCAAAGTTCGCTTGTTGCACTTCTTTAAATGCTGAAATCGATTCCTGATGTTCCGTTAAGAAGTTATTGTATTCTTTTAAGTTCAATACACCTTCTTCAATACGCAGTTTTAAACGTCCCGCTTTAAAGTCATCACGCATCTGCATCAGTTCCGCTTCAGAGACTTCATAGAACTTGATCTGGTCAAAGAAACGTAGTAACCACGGTTTACCTTGTTCAAAGTCGGCATTTTTACGGTAGCGTGACCACATTTGCGTAGTACGACCAACAAACTGATAACCACCCGGGCCTTCCATGCCGTACACACACATATAGGCACCGCCAATCCCCACGGCATTTTCAGGTGTCCAGGTCCGTGCCGGGTTATATTTGGTGGTGACCAGACGCTGACGTGGATCAAGCGGGGTCGCCACAGGCGCACCCAGGTACACATCGCCCAGGCCCATCACCAAGTAACTTGCGTCATAAACCACATCTTTCACGGCTTGTTTATCTTTTAAGCCATTAATACGGCGAATAAACTCGATATTGTCTGGACACCACGGCGCATCTGGACGCACAGTTTGCATATAACGTTCAGTTGCCAGTTGGGTTTGAGAATCTTCCCAGGCCAGTGGCAGATACACGGTACGCGATGGCACTTGCATTGCTGTCACATCCGGCAGTTCAGCTTCAGCGACTTGCAACAGACGCAGCAGGTCGAGCTGATCCAGCTGGATCGAATCAAAATGGATTTGCAGTGAACGGATGCCCGGCGTCAGGTCAATAATGCCGGCTATATTCTGTTTCTGTACCCATTGCATCAGTGCATGGATACGGAAACGCAGGTTAAGATCTAAAACCAGCTCGCCATATTCCACCAGCATATAGTTATTGCCAGCAGGACGATAGACTACATCCGGTAGACCATTTTGACCTTTTAAGGTATCTAAAATAGCTGATTTTAAGGTGCTGATTTCAGGGTAGAACGATTCATCAAATGCCATAGCTTGGGTATCAGAAGCTTCTAATTGTGCATGATATTTTTCATTTAAAAGTTTTGCTTGGTGGTAGCTGACAGGGACAAACTTGACTTTATCGCCGGCTTTCAGCTGACCGAGTTTCCACAGTTCTGAATTAATCACTACGGCTGGACAGACGAACCCCCCCAGACTTGGTCCATCTGGACCCAAAATAATCGGCATATCCCCGGTGAAGTCAATCGCGCCAATGGCATAGGCATTGTCATGAATATTAGAAGGATGCAGACCGGCTTCACCACCGTCCTCACGTGCCCATTCCGGTTTGGGACCAATCAGACGAATCCCGGTACGGCTGGAGTTAAAGTGAATTTCAAAGCTGTTGGCAAAGAAGGTATCAATGTCATTTTTGGTAAAGAAATCCGGCGCCCCATGTGGGCCGTACATCACCGCAATTTCCCATTCCTGACTAAAAGTCGGAACTTGTTCAGGTGCAAGAGCTTTTATTTCATTAGATGTAAATGCCGTAATTGGCAGCATATCGCCAATTAACAGGTTACGCCCGGCATGACCACCAAACTGGCCCAAGGTAAAGGTCGCTTGTGAACCCAGATATTTTGGGACATTCAGACCGCCCTTGATGCCGATATAGGTACGGCAACCTGTGGCGATTTTGCCACATTTTAAAATCTGGCCTTTACCTACATTCACCGTTTGCCACATCGGCACCTCTACACCATCCAAGGTCGATGGCATGTCACCCCCGGCCAGTACGATCTGGCTATCACAGTGGAATTTCAGTATCGGGCCTTGCAGGGTACATTCCAACCCTGCTGTATTCGCTACATTACCGAGTAACTGGTTGGCGACATTGAGTGACAATGGATCAATCGCACCGGATGGCGGTACACCGACATCCCAGTAACCGAGACGACCAGTGACATCCTGCACAGCAGTCTGAATACCGGCTTGCAGCACTTCAATTTTTTGGGTTTTCCATACAAAGGTATTTAAAAAACGTGTAGTTTGGGTACCGGCTTTAAACACCTCACAGTCAATGATGTTTTGCAGATATTCCAGATTGGTTTCAATCCCCGCAACCTGCGTTTTTGCCAGCGTTTTGGTCATCGCCTGAATCGCAGATTCACGGTCGTCTGCGGTGACAATGATTTTGGCAATCATTGGGTCATAGAATGAGGATACGGTTGAACCGGTTTCTACCCATGTTTCATTGCGGACATGAGCATCAAACTCAACATGGGTCAATAAACCTGCACTGGGCTGGAAGTTCTTGATCGGGTCTTCGGCATACAGACGCACCTGAATAGAATGACCTTTGGCTTCAAGTTTTTCACTTGGTGCTGTCCAGTCGCCGCTGGCCAGAGTTACCATCCATTCCACCAGATCTACGCCAAAGACCTGCTCGGTCACGCCGTGCTCGACTTGCAGACGGGTATTCACTTCCAGAAAGTAAAATTCCTGCGTATCGGTATCCATCACGAATTCAACCGTACCGGCCGAACGGTAATTCACTGATTGCATCAGCTGGATCGCAACATTCTGGATATAAGCACGTTGCTCATCATTGATATGCGGTGCCGGGGTTTCTTCAATCACCTTCTGGTTACGACGCTGTACTGAACAATCACGCTCCCCCAGTGCAAGGACCTGTCCGTTGCCATCACCAAAAATCTGCACTTCGATATGACGGGCGTTTTGTACAAATTTCTCTAGGTATAAACCTGCATCTTTAAAATTAGCTTGAGCTAAGTAAGACACCGTTGCATAAGCATCTTTCAGTTCAGTCTCATTCCAGACCAGACGCATGCCGATGCCGCCACCACCTGCGGTACTTTTTAGCATCACCGGATAGCCAATACGTGCAGCCTCAGTCAGCGCTTCAGCTTCATCTGCCAATAACTGACTGCCCGGCAGTAATGGCACCTTGGCCTGAATCGCCAGTTCACGTGCGGTGTGTTTCAGGCCAAATTTACGCATTTGTGTGGAGTTTGGACCGATAAAGGCAATGCCTTGTGATTCACACAAGTCGCAGAAGTCTGCATTTTCAGACAGGAAACCGTAACCCGGGTGAATGGCCTGCGCACCGGTCTGTTTGGCAACTTCTAGAATTTTCTCAACATTTAAATAGCTTTGACTGGCCGCTGCTTCACCGATATACACCGCTTCATCGGCCAGTGTGACATGCAATGAATCACGGTCGGCTTCTGAATACACCGCAACCGACTGGATACCCAATTTCTTTAAAGTACGGATCACGCGGCAGGCAATCGCGCCACGGTTAGCAATGAGGACTTTATTGAACATGGCTTACTCCTCACCTTCACGGATGATCAGTTGAATTCTAGTTGGGTTATAGGCATTGCAGGGATTATTCAGTTGCGGGCAATTTGAGATCAGTACGATCAAATCCATTTCTGCTTGAATCTCGACAAATTTACCGGGTGCTGAAATGCCATCATCAAATTTCAAATGACCATCTGCTGTCACCGGCACATTCATAAAGAAATTAATGTTTGGACCAATATGACGCACATTCAGGCCATGCTTTTTGGCAATCGGATGCTGAGACAACGCCATCATGAAATTGTTACGGCAGCTGTGCATTGGAAATTTGTCATGCGCATAACGCACGCTGTTACTTTCACATGAACATGCACCGCCTAAAGTATCGTGGCGGCCGCAGTTATCATCCTGAATTTTCGCAATCGCATGGCCAAAGTTGGTATAAAGCGTGGTGCCTTTTTCTAGATAAATCTGTTTATTGATCGCAAGCGTATCGGTTGCGCTGTAACGCTCTTCAGGATTTTTTGCTGAAATAAATAAGGTATCCACCGCCTGATTGCCCTCCAGGTCAACAATACGGAAATATTGTCCTTTCTTGACTTCACCCATCCACGCTTCACCGGCAGGACAGACTTCACTTAATACTGATTTTTCTAAACCATTTCCTAAATTAGCTAATGCAGTCATGATGATTCCCCCAATTAAATGCTGAGTGCGTAGTAACGATTATTGTTTTGGAAAGCACGCTGATTTTGCGGGCATGAATCACGGCAAATATCGGTCTCGGCTAAAGTATTGGCTTTGAACAGTGACAATTGAATATCGGCAGGTTGATACTCAGCACTGTTATCTAAGGCATGGGGTGCTGCAGACAGGAACAGCAGACAGTCCATTTCAAAACGCAGTTCAATGAGCTGATTGGTATGGTCCGATGCCACATAAGACAGCTCACCAGCATCATTTGGCACAACTTTAGAAAACAGATTGACCGTAGCGCTTAAATCTTGAGTCGATAAGCCAAATTTGGTCATCTCTAACAGCAAGCTGTCACGACCATTGCGGTACATGTCATTGCGTGCATCTTGAAAGGTTTTGTTTCCAAACTGTTTTTCAATTTGTACTTTGGTGCTTGGAGCACATAAAACATCATTCCAGCCATGCTCATCTTTGACAATCGATGCCATGACCCGGCCGAGATCTGAATACAGCACATGGCCGGTGCTTAAAAATGCGGTATGCTGCCCTTTTAGACTGTCGGGCATGTTGTAGCGTTCCAGCTTATCTTCAGCATTAACACAGAACAGGGAAACGTTGGCATTGGCACCAAGTGCCTTGAATTGTAGAATTGCGCCTTTTTGAATGCGGCCCGACCAGTGATGCCCGCCTGGCAGGATTTCAGTCCATAAAGTCTGATTGTTATGATAGTCGCCCATTTGCTTGACCTCTCTAAGGTTTTTGTTCCAACCTCCCGGGCTTTTATCCCTCCGTGTAGCTCTGTTTTTATCAAAACTAAGCCGTGAACTCTCGGTCTCAGACACAGTATTTTTGCAAATAACTGCCCAAATAACTGCCGGAACCCTAGATCACTTTATGATGGATAGATAAATGCAAATGACGTGCCAGTTTAGTATTACGATTTTTTGTATTTGTAATACTGACATCAGTCTTTATATTCTAGAATTGTTGTTGACATAGAACTTGGCAATAAAAGCTGTTGTTCTATTAATGAGATAAAATTTGCATAACCTTAGCAAAGTTAAACATATTCAAGGTCCAAAAACGATGACGATGACTCGGGATTGCTGTCTTGACTTCGAGCAGATGATAAATAGATGCTCTACGATGAAGCATAGGTTAAATCATTTATTTCGAGATTCTCTATTAGATCTATTGAAAAAATCTCTTTTAATCATTTCCGTGCTGTAAATTGCAGCAATCAAATTCAGACCTAAACCCATACATTTACATCGATTACGGTAAAGTGTAGCAAAAATTCTGAAAATGTTTAATTTAGCATTTACATACTCAAGTCGAATGCGATATTCGCCAATTTCTCAATTAATCTGCTTATGCAAGAAGGTTAATGGATTGTTTTACTGGCTTTGAATGGGCTTAGGCATCTTATCCCTAATTGGCCGAAAGCCTGCTCTACCCTTTATCAACAAGCATAAAGGCTTGATCTCTTTGCTTCCAGCGCTGTTATTTAAACCATTGAAAATTATGTGTTTCTTGTACGAGACTGATGGAAATCATCCGTATCGTTATTCTTTCAGTCTTGGAAAAATTATTTCCAAAACCGAAAGAAATATCCATTTCATTGCTACATTATTGAATAACTTCAATTTGATTCATATTAAAGGCTGGATAAATCGGTTTCTGTTGCATTTTTTACCATCACTTTGGAGTGGGGAATACTGAACTTGTCACGCTTCATAAAACATGTACAGAAAATCGCAAATATAGCCATGCCTATAATATAGCCAATAATCAAATGAGGACTCCCCCCACCCACACTCAAAAGCTTAGTTGCAATTAAGGGAGCTAAGCCTCCGCCAATGACTCCGGCAAACTGCACAGAAATTGAAATACCACTATATCGAATTTCGGTCGGGAATTGTCGAGCAAACAACTGGGATTGCGGTGCATACATGAGCGGGAAAACTACACCAATGGCCAATACGATTGCAGTCCAGACCAAGAGTGGGTCTTTTGTATCCAACATACTAAAAAATGGATAACAATAAAGTGTAAGGACCACTAGACCAAACATAAACATATTTCTTTGACCCACCTTATCTGAGAGATGTCCAAATAAAGGCGTCATAATCATAATCAAGCCACCTCCACAAATCGTGGCAAATAGAATGTCTTGACGGGGAATTCCCAGTTTTGTGGTGGTATAGGCGAGGGCGAAGGTAGAAGCAATATAGAACCATGCATTCTCAGCGGCACGAGCAAAAATAATGGTTAAAAGCTCTCGAGGATGATTTTTAAACACTTGCAAAGCCGGTACTTTAATCTCTTGCACCTGGTCTTTCATTTTTTCAAAATCGGGGGATTCTGGCACTTTGACCCGTATATACCAGCCAACGCCCAATAGAACAATACTGGCAAGGAATGGAATTCGCCACCCCCAACTAAATAGACTGGCTTCTGGCAGCATAGACACCAATCCCAGAGCAATTGATGCGAGCATCAGTCCACCACCCGCACTGGCCTGAGGTAAGCTACCCCAAAATCCCTTGCCTCCTTCAGGTGCATGTTCAACTGCCATTAAAACAGCACCACCCCATTCTCCTCCCATAGCCATACCCTGAATAAAGCGCAGGATAATCAGACACACGGTCGCCCAATAACCAATACTTTCATAGGTCGGCAATAAACCAATAAGCACGGTGGGAATACCCATCATAATCAGCGTAGTCAATAACATGGCTTTACGGCCAATTTTGTCTCCAAAATGACCAAATACAATGCCTCCCAGAGGCCGACCAATAAAGCCAACAGCGTAAGTCGCAAATGCAGCCATGACCCCCATCAATGGATCTAGATTAGGAAAGAAGAGTTTATTAAAAATTAATGCGGCCGCAGCACCGTAAATAAAAAAATCGTACCATTCAATGGTGGTACCCACCATACTGGATATACCCGCCAAACGGTGTGAAGGCTTTTTAGCTTGAGCATGTAATTCTTGTCCGGGTTTCATATCTATCCCTCTTATATTTTTAAGCTGTGTCATCCGTGACCCACTTTGTTATTTAAAATAAACTCCGATTATTTATAACAAAGCGAATCTATATGCTGCTTGGTCCAGACTGGCCAGCATTTTTCCAGCGTTTTTTCAAATTCTGCATTGTCTGTTTGCCACTGTGGATTTTTGTCTTTATCAATGATCAGTGCCCGTACTCCCTCGATAAAATCACCCTGCTCTAACCAGATATCCTGCAAATCCCGTTCTAACTGCATACATTTTTCCAGCGATAGGTTCTGGCCGGCCTGCTGTAATTTCAGGCTGATCTGTTTGGCCATCAGCGGACGCTGCTGCAAGATGGCCAGCATTTTATCCGCCCACTCCTGCTCCGTGGCATCGCTTGCATGGGCCAGACTGTGTTCAATCTCATCCAGGTTCTGATAGGCAAAATGCTTGTGAATAGACGCTATCCGTTTTTGTAATTCTCTTTCTTGCGGATGGGTGATAAATGTACTGATGATTTTGGGGATTTCCACCGGGTTTAAAATAGGCGCAGCGCTCAATGCCGCTTCTAACTCAGCAAAACGCTCACTCGGAACATGATAATCAACCAGATCCAGATACAGCGCATCACTGCTGCTGATCTGTTCACCGGTCAGTGCCATATATACACCGACTTCATCCAGTCTGGACAGAAAATGGGTGGCACCGACATCCGGGAAAAAGCCAATCGCGGTTTCGGGCATGGCAAAACGTGATTTTTCACTAGTGACCTTAATATGACACGCCTGCGCCAGTCCAAAGCCACCACCCAAGACATAGCCATCCATCATCGCGATCACAGGTTTGGGGAAATGACGCAGCGTGCTCAGCATGGCATATTCAGTAGCGAAAAAATCCTGATATCCGGTATTTCCGGCCTGATAGCTGTCATACAGATAGCGGATATCGCCTCCGGCACAGAACGCTTTCGGACTGTTGGAATTGATCAGCACGGCTTGTACCTGCGGATCATGACGCCACTGATCGAGTTGTGCCTGAATACCCTGAATCATCGGCAGGGTCAAGGCATTTAAATGGCTGCTACGGTCCAGGCTGATGATGCCCAGACCTCCTGCGACCCGAATGTCTAAGTTGTTATCATCACTCATTATTTTTGTTCCTATTATGATTTTTATTGATGGGTAAATTGGGCTGGGCGTTTTTCTACAAAGGCCTGCATGCCTTCTTTTTGGTCAGCACTAGCAAAAATGGAATGGAAAACCCGGCGTTCAAAACGCAAGCCTTCAGCCAGACTGACCTCAAAAGCCCGGTTAATCGACTCCTTAATCATCATCACTGCCGGCAAGGATTTCTCGGCAATTTTTTCCGCCGCTTGCAGGGTGTGTTGCAGCAGTTCTTCCTTGGCAAATACCCGGGCCACCAGACCGCTTTGCTCGGCTTCCTGCGCTCCCATTTGTCGTGCAGTCAGGCACATTTCCATGGCTTTGGCCTTGCCAATGGCCAGTGTTAAACGCTGGGTGCCGCCAATGCCAGGTAGCACACCTAAGGTGACTTCAGGCAAACCAAATTTTGCATTGTCGGCACAGTAGATAAAGTCGCACATTAAAGCCAGCTCGCAACCACCACCCAAGGCATAGCCACTGACTGCGGCAATCAACGGTTTACGGCGCTGGGCAATCCGGTCGGCCAGACTGAAAAAATCATCCAGATAAATTTGCGGAAAAGTTAAATCGACCATTTCCTTAATATCGGCACCGGCAGCAAAGGCTTTTTCCGAACCGGTAATCACGATACAGCCGATGGCCGGGTCTTTTTCCAGCTGATCCAAGGCTTGATTGACTTCAACAATCAGCTGGTTATTCAGTGCATTTAAAGCTTGCGGGCGGTTTAAGGTAATCAGTCCGACGCCGTTCCGTTGTTCGAGTAAAATCGTTTGCCATTGCATGATAAAAATCCTTTTTAATTCCTTATAAACTGCGTGCAATCACCAGACGCTGAATATCGCTGGTGCCTTCATAGATCTGACAAATCCGCGCATCGCGATAGATGCGTTCGATTGGAAAATCTTTCAGATAACCATAACCACCAAAAATTTGTAGCGCCTTGGAGCAGACACGTTCTGCCATTTCCGAAGCAAAGAGCTTGGCCATGGAGGCTTCAGTCAAACAACTTTCGCCGGCTTCCTTTTTACGTGCAGCAAAATGAACCAGTTGACGTGCCGCTTCAATTTCGGTGGCCATGCAGGCCAGCCTGAATGCAATCGACTGCTGCTCAAAAATCGGCTTGCCAAAGGCCACACGGTCATGCGCATATTTGCTGGCTTCTTCTAAAGCGGCACGGGCCAGACCGACGGCTTGTGCGGCAATGCCAATCCGTCCACCTTCCAGATTGGCGAGGGCGATTTTCAGGCCTTCACCTTCTGCACCGAGTCTTAAACTTTCATGAATACGCACATCGGTTAAGGCAATCTGACAGGTATCCGAAGCATGCAGACCCAGTTTCTCTTCCACCCGGATCACTTCATAGCCTGGGGTGTCGCGTGGCACTAAAAAGGCACTCATGCCTTTTTTTCCCGCAGATGGATCGGTCACGGCAAAGACAATAATCATCCCGGCGTTGTTCCCGGAGGTAATAAACTGTTTGGCGCCATTGATGATGTAGTGCTCGCCGTCTTTGACCGCACGGGTTTTAATGGCAGCAGCATCCGAACCGGTATGTGGTTCGGTCAGGGCAAAGGCACCAATCATTTCGCCTTGGGCCAAAGGTTTTAAAAATTGCTGCTTTTGCTGCTCTGTCCCGAACTTGAGAATCGGTACACAACCGACCGAGTTGTGCACGCTCATAATCGCAGAGGTGGCACCATCGGCTGCGGCAATTTCTTCCAACGCCAACACATAAGCCAGTGTGCCTGTGCCGGAACCGCCCCATTCCTCGGGAATCAGCATCCCAAGAAAACCCAATTCTCCCATTTGAGCCAATGCATCTTTGGGAAAGATGCCTTTTTGATCCCACTCGCCGGCATGTGGTTTAATCTGTTCCTGGGCAAAGCTCTTGGCCATGTCCTGAATCAGTTGTTGTTCTTCCGTAAATTGCATTGATTCTTCCTTCAATCTCTTTAATTCGATCTTTTATTCAATCTGCTGAATTTGGCTGGTTTATGCATTCTTCGCTTGTTGCTTGTTAATTTCCTGATTACGCAATAAGAAACGTTGAATCTTGCCACTCGGGGTTTTCGGAAGTTCAGTGACAAACTCGATCAGGCGCGGATAGGCATGGGCAGACAGTCGCTTTTTCACAAACTGACCCAGTTCCTGTTGCAGCTCGGCAGTTGCAGGAGAATGGCTGGCCAGAATCACAAAAGCTTTAATGATTTCGGTCCGCTCTGGGTCAGGTACACCAATCACTGCCGCTTCGATCACCGCGTCATGCTCCAGCAAGGCACTCTCGACATCAAACGGACCGACGCGATAGCCTGAGGTGGTAATGACATCATCACTGCGCCCGACAAAACTCATACTGCCATCAGCATGAATTTCCGCAGTATCACCAGTTAAGTAGTAATCACCGACAAAAGGCGATTTACGGCTTTCTTCATAGCCCGAGAACCACATCATTGGGGACTGGCTGATATCCACCGCCAGAATACCCGGAACGTCAGCTGCCAATTCATGGCCCTGTTCATCCACGACGGCAATCCGGTAACCCGGGCTGGCAAAGCCTGCCGAACCTGAACGCACCGGATGTTCCAGCGCATGATGGTTACACACCACCATCCCGACTTCAGTCTGGCCATAATGATCATAAATCGGCACATCCAGCACTTCTTTAAACCAGCGGATCACTTCCGGATTTAACGGTTCCCCGGCACTACTCACGACGCGCAACTTGCCGCGCAGCTGGGCCATCTGGGCAGGGTCCGCTGCCATCATCATGCGGTAAGCGGTCGGTGCACCAGCCAGATTGGTGATGCCATATTCCTTGACAATATCGCAGACACTTTCAGCATTAAAACCGCCTTCATAAAACAGGGTCGAGTGTCCGAGCAGTAAAGGCCCGGTAATCGCATAGTACAAACCATAGGCCCAGCCCGGATCGGCAATATTCCAGAAGGTGTCATCCTTGGTGAGACCGATGGCATTGTGCATATAGCCGGCAAAAGCAATCAGCGCTTTTAGCGGAACCTTTAACGGTTTGGCTGGTCCAGTCGTGCCCGAGGTAAACATCAGTAAAAATGGCTCATCGATACCAAGCATTTCCAGTTCACAGTTTTCCGCTTGCCGGTTCAGCACCCTCCAGAAGCTGAGATCCTGCGGATAGGCTTCTGCCTGCAGTTCAGCCTGTACCGTCACAATCGGGGGGCAGTGGCTAATCTCGGATAATTTCTCCCGATTGGCCAGGTCTGTGACTACCAGCTTGCTTTGTGCCAGCTGAATACGATGCTCAATGGCTTTAGGGCCAAAGGCAGTAAATAAAGGCTGATAGACTGCGCCAATGCGCCAGGTCGCCAAAATGGTAATGATCAGCTCCGGGGTGCGCGGCAACAAGCCGGAAACGCGGTCACCTTTGCCAATCCCCTGTGACTTTAAGAAGTTGGCAAACTGGCTGGAATATTTCTTCAGTTCACGAAAGCTGTATTTTTCTTTGCGGCCATCTTTGCCATACCAGTACAAGGCAATCGCATCGGAATCGGCATGCCGGTCACAACATTCATAACAGGCGTTTACCGCCTGCATCGAACCGGACAAATACTGCTTTGCCACCGCATCTAAATCAAAATTTTCAACCGTTTTTTGATAATCTAACATGTTCAACCTCAGCCTGAATTTATCGTTATTACTGACAAGGTATTGTTGATGAAGCGAATCCTTGCTCCATTGAATCATTAAGTTTTTAAGCAGGTGTTGTAGTGTATTGATGCATGATGCTGGAAAAATCCAGATGGGCATGACCGTCCTGACACAGCTGTTGATAGAGTTTTTGTACCATGCTGCCCAGAACCACCGGCTGCTCGGCCTGTTGTGCCGCATCGACCGCCAGACCCAGATCTTTCAGCATCAGTTGTGCGGCAAAACCGTCGGTATAACCCCGTGATGATGGTGCATTGGCACAGATATCCGGCCAGGGATTATAGATTTCAGAACTCCAGCAACGTCCGGTGGAACTGTTGATTACCCCAGCCAGCGCCTGCGGATCAATGCCTAATTTGGCCCCAAGCGCCATTCCTTCTGCAACCGCAGTCATGGAAATGCCCAGAATCAGGTTATTACAGATTTTCGCCACCTGTCCTGTACCCACAGCACCACAATGCACCAGATTTTTGCCCATACAGCTGAGGACTGGTTTGGCGGCTTCAAAGGTGGCAGCATCTGCACCGACCATAAAGGTCAATGTACCGTCTTTGGCGCCCAAAGTCCCCCCGGATACCGGTGCATCACAGACGCGAACCTGTTTGGCCTGCGCTACTGCGGCAATCTCCTGAATGGTTTGCGGGTCAATGGTGCTGCTATCGATACACAGGCTGCCCGCCTGAAGCACCTCCAGAATACCGTGTTCGCCTAAATAAACTTCACGGACATGCTTGGCGGCGGGCAACATGCTGACCACGACCTCTGCCTGCTTGGCAGCAGCTTGCGGGCTGTCACAGATGATGCCACCGGCTTGCGCGAAATGCTGTAGTGCTGTTTCGCTTAAGTCATAACCAAAAACCTGATGTCCCGACTTGAGCAGGTTCTGTGCCATCGAGCCGCCCATATTGCCTAAACCGATAAATGCAATCTTCATGCTGATGCTCCTTAACGCAGACTGATGGTGGTATTCACACCAGTGGTTTCCTGGTTGTCTTCAAACCAGCGGCTGGTAATTGTTTTGGTCTGGGTATAAAACTGCACTGCCTGTTTGCCATAAGGACCTAAATCGCCAAGCTTGGAACCGCGTGATCCGGTAAAGCTGAAGAACGGCACAGGCACCGGAATTGGAATATTGATACCGACCTGACCGATATCAATCTGGTTCTGGAAGGTGCGTGCCGTATTGCCATTTTGGGTAAAGAGTCCCACGCCATTACCAAACGGATTGGCATTAATCAGTGCAATCGCCTGTTCCAAAGTATCGACATGCATGATCGCCAGTACCGGACCAAATACTTCTTCCTTGTAAATGCGCATCTCGGTCGTGACCTGGTTAAAAATCGTGGGACCGACAAAATTACCCTGTTCATAGCCAGGAACCTGCACATCACGACCATCCAGCAGCAGTTCGGCGCCCTGTTCAACCCCACTGTTAATTAAATCTATGACACGCGCTTTGGCACGGGTTGAAATCACTGGCCCAACATCGGTATTCGGTTCATGTCCGGCATTGACCTTTAAGGTTTTGGTTTTATTGACCAGTTCATCGACCCACTGCTTGGTCTCACCGACCATCACCGCTACCGAAAGTGCCATACAACGCTGTCCCGCTGCACCAAAAGCTGCACCGACCAAGGCATTTAATGTCTGTTCCTTGTTAGCATCCGGCATCACCACCACATGGTTTTTGGCACCCATCATTGATTGCACACGTTTACCGTGCTGGCCTGCCAGATTATAGACATGCGTACCGACTGCGGTTGAACCGACAAAAGAGATGGCTTTGATATCACGATGGGTACACAGCAGATCGACCACCTCTTTACCACCATGCACCACATTCAGCACACCAGCAGGGATACCGGCCTGAATCGCCAGCTCAACCAGCATCATGGTCGACAGGGGATCCTGTTCCGAAGGCTTTAATACAAAGGTATTACCGCAAACAATGGCCATCGGAAACATCCAAAGTGGGATCATTGCCGGGAAGTTAAACGGGGTAATGCCGGCACAGACACCCAGCGGCTGCTGCAAGGTATAGGTATCGACCCCACGTGCCACGCCTTCCACATACTCCCCCATTTGCAGAGTACCGATAGAACAGGCATGCTCCACTACTTCCAGGCCACGCTGGATATCCCCCTCGGCATCGGCCAGGGTTTTGCCCTGTTCAGCAGTCAAGACCTGGGCAATGCTTTTCAAGTTACTGCGGATCAGGTCCTGCAGTTTCAGCATGATGCGCATACGGGCCTGAATTGGGGTTTGGCGCCAGCTGGCCAAGGCATTTTGCGCCGCCGCAATCGCAGCATTGACTTCTTTAGGGGTTGAGAATGGTACCTGACCCAAGACTTCCTGAGTCGCAGGATTGACAATATCTTGCCAATGAGTACTTTTTGAATCGACAAATTCACCATTAATCAATAATTTGGCCGTGGTGAATCCGGTACTTTGCTGTGGATGATGAATAGCGTTCATGGTCGCTCCGTGCTGGTTTGTTATTGTCGTTGTCTTTGCCTTTACTGGCTTTTTTAACGTATTTTTTTACGCTGTTTCAGCAGACTAACAAAGAACACTTTGACCACCAATAGAAATTGATGCACGATGGTTGTGCAAATATGCACAGCAATTTAACAGGATGTTAAATAGAAGATGAAAGTAGATTGGGATCATTTACGCTTTTTTTTAGTTTTGGCACGTGCTAAAACGCTCACCAATGCAGCCCGCCTGATTGGGGTCGAACACAGTACTGTGGCACGCCGGATTCAGGCACTGGAAAGTACCCTCGGTACGCAACTGTTTAAACGCGAAGCCAGCGGTTATGAGCTGACCTCGGAAGGTCTGGCGCTGGTCCCGCGTGTGGAACAGATGGAACAGTCCTTCATCCAGATTGACACGCGGCATGACCCCTTGCAAGGTCGGGTGCGTATCGGTGCACCGGAAGGATTCGGCACGGCATTTCTGGCCGGTCTGTTGGCGGAGTTTTCCCAGCATTATCCGTTGCTGACCATTGACCTGATTCCGGTGCCGAAAACCATCAAGCTCTCGCATCGGGAAGCAGATATCGTCATTTCCATCGACCGGCCCAAATCTGGGCCCTATATCATTACCCGACTTTCCAATTACTGTCTAAAGCTGTATGGCAGTAAACATTATTTACAACACAATCCGCCCATTCAAAAACTGGAGGATCTGAAACAGCACCGCTTTGTCGATTATATTGATGATCTGGTCTATAGCGCTGCACTGTATTCGCTGGAACGTTTACCTTTGCAGGTCAGTGCCTGTTTTCGCAGTAACAGCATTCTGGCACAAGAGATTGCAGTCCGGGCAGGTGCCGGACTGGCCATTTTGCCGAGATTTCTGGTGCATGATAAAAGCGAACTGGAAGAAGTTTTGGGTGATCAGCTGAGTTTTACCCATACTTTCTGGATGCTGACCCTGGTCGATTTGCAACATGAGCCCAGAATTAAGTTAGTGTGGGATTTTTTGCGTAAACAGGCCGATGTTCAGCAAGGACTGCTAATGGGCAGATAAATCACAGCTTGAATCTATTGCAATAACAACATCTTGATACAGCAAATGAACGGATCACAACAATCTAGATGCCAGCGAATTGTTAAATTAACTTGCGATGATGCATATAAACGTTAAAGAAAGACAGGAAAATAATATGAACATTCTGTTGACATACTCCCACCACTTTCGTTTTACCTCAAGTGGGGGGATTCTAAAAGCAAAAGCTCTTAGGTGACTTCCTCACGGATTTCACTTGCTTTCTGCTTCACAGGGCGACCTTTACCGCATCCACCCTCCACAGACAAAACGGTATGTCCTACCGCCAAAATGTT
>NZ_VOYL01000040.1:0-27159 GCF_013420295.1 Acinetobacter sp. YH01018 | reverse complement strand
TGTTCCACTTTAGATATTTGTTTAAGATGAGATGTAACTCATTGAAATGTGTCATCATATTCGTCGTCAGAAAACAAGTATTATGCCATTATTTCAATGAGTTATCTTTTTTTGTCGTGTACAAAGCTAATATAATTAAAAAATGACTTCTAAAAAATATAGTTTATAAAATAATGTTAACTCCTGAATAAAGCATTTTTTTAATGAAGCTGGTTAAAAAATACTTTATCCTTTTAGTAGGTATTCTATCATAATTAAATATATATCAATGGGTTATGTTTGTTTTATAAAAAAAACTAAAAGTCGACTGTTTTGGTGCATTTTTATTTGTTTAATATCAATATATTATGAATTTATGTGATTAATCGTTTATATCTGATAGGTGGTCGTAATGAAAATGAAATGGGTTCCAGAATATAATACTGGCATCGATGTGATTGACGATCAACATAAACGAATTCTGGATTACATCAATGAAATTGATGATATCGTTGAAAATACCGACCGTGCGCGTATTAAACAGATTCTTGAAAATATTATTGATTACACTCAGTCGCATTTTACTTTTGAAGAATCTTTGCAGGAAGAGGCGGGTTATAAATACCGCGTACCGCATAAACGTGTTCATGATTTATTCATTAAAAAGATTGAATCTTATCGTGATCGCTTTGAAATGGGACAGGCGATTGAAGGTGAATTGCATGAAGTACTGGCGAAATGGCTGATTAACCATATTCAGCACGATGATGCTGATTATGTTGGTGCTGTAAAACAAAACATGATGGGCATTATTAAAGAAAAAGAACAGAAAAAAGGTAAAAACTGGTTTGCTCGGTTTTTCTCATAAAAGATAAATGAGATAACTACAATTAAAAAAAGATAATAATCTTGCGCTGCAAATCATTAGGCATAATGGTTTGCTTTTTCTTTTTGATTTTCACTTATGAGAAAGGCAAAATAGCAAAAGACTTTTTTTAGGAACGCATCATGCAGGACAATGCTATGACACGATGGCTATCACCGCTGATGGCATTTTGTTTATCTTTTATCATCATTGCCACTTTAGCACCGATTGTAGGGATTCAGCTTGATCGCCAGCTTGATTTTTGGCTGTTATGGTTAGGTACCATGCTTATTTTGGCTTTACCGATCTGCTATTTAGAAATTGCCTTGGCAAAGCGTTCTAAAACCACAGCTTTAAATGCCTTGTCCAGCTTGACCCGTGATGCGGATGCCTCGCAAAAATGGCGTATCGTTGGCTGGCTGGCCGTGGTCTTTATTCCTTTCCTGGCAGGCGGCATATTGTCGAATGCGGGCCAATTGCTGGGGCATTTTGCCGCTAATGGAATTGCAGCTAATCTTTTATTTATTGCTCTTGCGATAGTTGCAGTTTTACTTTCATTTGCACCACGAAAAATTATTCTGCTTTTAACGGTGATTGGTGTTTTTGCTGCTTTAATTCTGTCCAATGTTATGGGAACCCCTTTACCAGCTTGGCATGTTACAGCGGTTGAATTTAGCGAGTGGGGCAGTGCTACCGTCTTGGCACTGGTAGCAAGTGGTTTAGGTATGGGCTTGTACTGGCAGAGTAGTCTGCCTGCGGTTCAGCAGCAAGATACTGCAAGTAAAACAGTATTGCCGATCTGGATTGCACAGTTACTTGCGGTAATTGCTTTTGGTTTCTTTGCTGCCAATGCTCAAATCCCGAGTTTGGCTTTTGTGGTTGCCGTGGTGACTACTGCGGCCTTGTTATTGCAAATGGCGCGTGAACAGCTGTTACACCGTCAGTTGAATATCGTGATTCAATGGTTGCTTATTTTAGCTGCCGTATTTGTCTGGGCAATTCCAGCCATCACTCCAGTTTTCAATAGCCTGCTGATGCTTTGGGGTTTAGCAATTTGCCTGATCTATGCCATTTTTGCCGGATGGATCATGAAAATTAGTCATCTGCGTAAAGCGATGAATTTCAGCAATGAGTTATTTTATAACCTGTGGCGTATTGCTGTTCGTGTGGTGTTACCTGTTTCGATTATTTTGGCCATAATCGCAATTATTGGGCAATTGTTCTGATGAGTGAGACACAACAGGTTTGGGTCGCCTATGCAGCACCCGAGCAACAGTTTCATATTGCGGTGCCCTTTCAGCAAGGGATGACCGCTTTAGAGGCGATTGAACAAAGTGGTATTCGGGTACAGGTTGATTTGGCGGAACCGCTTGCTCTGGGAATTTTTGGTGTGCGCCTGAAAGATCTACACCATATTTTACAAGCAGGTGACCGTGTCGAGATTTATCGACCGCTAACTATCAATCCGAAGGATATTCGACGCAAACGTGCAGCAGCCAACCCGGTTGGGCGATATTGTCGTGGAAATCGCTTTAAACAATTGAAGTGATAAGAAAAACCCCTCAATGAGGGGTTTATTTTTATTTTAAAGCGTCTATAGTGGTGGCGCAGTTAAAATCGCTTCTTTTGAACCTGGTAAGCCGGGTTGAGATTCTGGAATAGTTTCTAGACCTTCAATCTTTTGCACCGTACCGGTTTGATCGAAGTAAATTTTTAAATGTTGACCATGTGCTGCAGGAATCTTGGCTTTTTTAGCATAAGTTCCTGGGATGTAGTTGTAGATATAGTCCCAACGTAAAGGATTCATTGGATCTGTGACCGTTGGACTGCCTAGCAAAAAGCGAACTTGTTGGTGGCTCATACCGACTTGAATTTTTGATGCTTGTGCTTGAGTTAATGGTGTTCCTTGAGGAATATCAACTTTATAAACGCCCAAGGTCGAACAGCCTGCGAGCAGTGAAGTGACGAATAACGTCAACATGATTTTTTGCATTTTGCTACACTATCCCAAATTAATTATGATGCATTTGATCCACGGATAGATCATACTGCATCTTAACTTTGTTGCATATTCCAACTTTAAATTTGTTGAGAGACCCTTTTACATGCCTATTTCAAATCAAGATTTACGCAAAGCTGGACTTAAAGTTACGCTTCCACGAATAAAAATATTAGAATTATTAGAAAATTCAAGACAACATCATTTAAGCGCAGAAGATATTTATAAGACTTTACTTGAACAGGGTGAAGATGTCGGTTTAGCAACTGTGTATCGAGTGTTAACACAGTTTGAAGCTGCAGGTATTATCCAGCGTCATCATTTTGAAAATAATCATTCAGTTTTTGAAATTATGCAAGAAGATCATCATGATCATATTGTTTGCCAAAATTGTAATAAAGTGGTCGAATTCACCAATGACGTGATTGAACATGAACAACATGAAGTAGCTGAAAAATTTGGCTTTACTTTAACTGGTCACTCTCTAAATCTGTATGGTTATTGTGATGCAGCGGAATGCCAGGACGCATTACGTAAAAAATAATACTGACTTGGAATCAGTTAAAAAACAGGCTTTATTTGAAGCCTGTTTTTTTTGCATCTTAATCTGGGCCTTAAGCCTGACCATCGAAAGTAATATTCGAACTGGCGCGCATTAAGCGATCGCCACCTTCTTCCGACAACTTGATTTGCAAGCGCAGATCGTTTGGTGAGTCGGCATGCTTAAGCGCATCTTTATAGCTAATTTGCTTGGCTTTGTACAAGTCAAACAGGGCCTGGTCAAAGGTTTGCATACCCAGTTCACGTGAACGTTTCATCAGGTCTTTAATTTCATGCACATCACCTTTACGGATCAGGTCTGAAATTAAAGGCGAGTTGATCAGAATTTCAATTGCAGCACGGCGTCCAGTGCCATCCAGCGTTGGAATCAGTTGCTGGGCCACAATCGCTTTCATGTTTAAAGACAAATCCATAAACAACTGGTTATGCCGGTCTGCTTCAAAGAAGTGAATAATCCGGTCTAGTGCCTGGTTGGCGTTGTTAGCATGCAGGGTGGCAAAGACCAGATGGCCGGTTTCGGCAAAGGCAATCGCATAATCCATAGTTTCGCGTGAACGGATCTCACCAATCAGGATCACGTCTGGTGCCTGACGCAGTGTGTTTTTCAAGGCTACTTCAAAAGAGTCAGTATCGATGCCCACTTCACGCTGGGTAATGATACAGCCTGCATGTTCATGGATAAATTCAATCGGGTCTTCAATGGTAATGATATGACCTTTGGAATTCTGGTTACGATAACCAATAATGGAAGCCAAAGAGGTCGATTTACCTGTACCTGTCGCACCGACAAAAATGATGATGCCACGTTTGTTCATCGCCAGTTCTTTTAAAATGGGCGGTAACTTGAGGTCATCTATGGTTGGAATTACAGTTTCAATACGACGTAAAACCATACCCGGCTGATCGCGCTGTTGAAATGCGCTGACACGGAAACGGGCAGTTTTGTCGCGGTTGTTGATCGCGAAGTTACATTCGCGTGTTTCGGCAAATTCTTTACGTTGCTTATCACTCATAATCGAGTTTAAAAGCTGTCCCACAATTTCACCAGTCAGCTTGGTTTTGGCGATGGGCACAATCTGACCATTAATTTTCATGGATGGTTCAACATCGGCCGTAATAAACAAGTCCGATGCCTTCTGTTGAATCATCAAATTCAGTAAGTCATTAAAATCCATAATAAGAACCCCAATCCGTTTTCAAATTATAAGAATGATTCTGGCTGTTTTGCCATGGTGCGGGCAGTTTGCGCACTGATCACACCTTTTGCAACTAGGGTTTTTAAACTTTGATCAAGCGTGGTCATGCCGTAGTTGGCACCGGTTTGAATGGCAGAATACATTTGCGCCACTTTGTTTTCACGGATCAGGTTACGGATGGCTGGAATACCGATCATGATTTCATGTGCAGCGACACGACCACCACCATTTTTCTTCAGCAGGGTTTGCGAGATCACGGCTTGTAAGGATTCAGACAACATGGCACGTACCATGTCTTTTTCTTCGGCCGGGAATACGTCAATCACACGGTCAATGGTTTTTGCTGCAGAGGTGGTATGTAGCGTACCGAAGACCAAGTGACCAGTTTCAGCGGCAGTCAATGCCAAACGGATGGTTTCAAGGTCACGCATCTCACCAACCAGAATAATATCCGGGTCTTCACGCAGTGCTGAACGAAGAGCTTCATTAAAGCCGTGGGTATCGCGATGTACTTCACGCTGGTTGACCAGGCATTTTTTAGATTCGTGTACAAATTCGATCGGGTCTTCTACAGTCAGGATATGGTCATAACGCTGATCATTAATATAGTCGATCATGGCCGCCAGCGTAGTAGATTTACCTGAACCTGTAGGTCCGGTCACCAGTACGATACCGCGCGGGTAATTACAGATATCTTTAAAGATCTGACCCATACCCAGATCTTCAATGGTCAGTACTTTTGAAGGAATGGTACGGAACACGGCACCTGCACCACGGTTCTGGTTAAATGCATTCACACGGAAACGGGCTACACCTGGAACTTCAAAGGAAAAGTCTGTTTCTAGCTTTTCTTCAAAATCACGACGCTGTTTATCATTCATAATGTCATACACAAGTTTGTGTACTTCTTTATGTTCTAAAGCAGGCAGATTAATACGGCGAACTTCACCATCGACACGGATCAGTGGCGGCATCCCCGCAGACAAGTGTAAATCTGATGCCCCGTTTTTAGCTGAAAACGCTAAAAGTTCAGTGATATCCATAATTTCCCCGAGTTCATTTAAATGTTATTTATTTTGATAGAATAATAAGGCTTTCCCAAAACTTAACCAACAGTTAGTTGTAAGGGAAGCCCAAAAAAGATGAATGAAATGAGAACCTCGTCAATGAATAGTCTTCAACAGTCACGAAATCAAGTTATACAGCAAATAGAAGATGCCTGTAAACACGCCCGGCGCAATGTAGAAAGTGTGCAGTTGCTGGCTGTTTCAAAGACCCATCCAGGTGAGTCTTTGCGCGAGATGTACCAAACTGGACAACGTGCATTTGGAGAAAATTATTTACAGGAAGCTTTAGATAAAATTGAGGCTTTAAGTGATCTGGATATTGAATGGCATTTTATTGGTCATGTGCAGCGCAACAAGACCAAGCATCTGGCAGAAAAGTTTGCCTGGGTGCATGGAGTAGACCGTTTGATTATTGCAGAGCGCTTGTCGAGTCAGCGTGAGGCGAATCAGGTGCCACTGAATATTTGTTTGCAGGTCAATATTGATGCACAAGACACCAAAGATGGCTGCCAACCGGGTGCAGTGGCTGAGCTGGTGAAGCAGATCAGCCAGTTACCGCATTTAAAATTGCGTGGTCTGATGGTGATTCCTGCCCCGAATAATCCGCAGGCATTTAGTGATGCCAAAGCTTTGTTTGAAAGTGTAAAAACTGAACATGCCCATCCTGAAGATTGGGATACCTTAAGCATGGGAATGTCGGGGGATATGCAGGAAGCTATTGCCGCAGGTTCAACTATGGTCCGTGTCGGCACTGCATTGTTTGGAGCACGGGATTATTCGAAATAAATCGCAGAACCACCCATTTTGCTGATTTTGAAAACTGAACCTTAGGGTTCAGTTTTTGTTTTTAAAGTTGAATTTTCCACTAAAGTTGAGTACAAAAAACAATCTAAACAACTACTTTAGATAAGAAATTATTTATTAAACCAGGGAAATAGGGACGTGTATGGCGGCATATTATCAACTGATCGGGCGCAATACAGATGCGACAGGTATCGTTACGGCACATTATCAATCTACATTGCTGGCACAGGGTGCATGGAATGAGCACGAGCAACACATGGCACCCGCAACAGGCATTATCTGTGCAGAGTTAGACCGTTTTATGCCACGTCAGGGTATGCGGATTGGCCGGATCAGTTTAGATATTTTAGGTCTGATTCCTGCTGGAGAGTTTAGCATCATCACCAAAGTCATTCGTCCAGGCAAAACCATTGAGCTGATTGAGTCCGAAATGCAGGCTCAGGGCAAAAGCTGTATCGTGGCACGGACCTGGCGCATGATGACGCAAAATAGCCATGAAATTAAAGGCTTGGAAGATGCCCATGGAAATGCACCTGAAAATGCGCCAGTGTGGGAAGGAATTCGTCAGTGGCCGGGTGGGTATATCCAGTCGATAGAAGCAAGAAGCCATGAGCGCCGTGCTGGAAAGGGCATTGTTTGGTTGCGAACGCCACATGACATGGTTGAGGGTGAACCTACCACTGATTTTGTCCGCTTAATGGGCATGGTAGATACGGCCAATGGCGTTGTACCACGTCAAGAAGTACCTTTTAGTTGGGGCTTTCCGAATCTAGATTTACAGATCCATCTGCACCGCTTGCCGCAAGGTCAGTGGCTGGGCTTGGAAACCGTGCAGCAGTATGGCGAAGATGGCATTGGCCTGACCAGTTCTGTGTTGCATGATCTTTCTGGGCCATTCGGGCGCAGTGAACAGATTCTGACCTTGCGACCGATGGCATAGATATCTTATTGATAAAAGCCTGGAGCATCCTCCAGGTTTTTTATGCTTTATTGGATGAGCTTTTAAATTAACCGACCACTTCAATGGTACTTGCACCAGCACCCAAGGGCTTGACCTGAATCTGTACAGGAATGCGTTCGTGCATTTCCTGAATATGCGAGATCAACACCACTTTACGACCCTGATTCTGTAATTGATCCAGCGCATTCATCACCATATATAAAGATGAGGCATCCAGCGTGCCAAAGCCTTCATCAATAAACAAAGATTCAATTTTCATGGAACCTGATGCCATATTGGCAATCGCCAGAGATAAGGCCAGTGCAGTCAGGAAGGATTCTCCACCTGAAAGCGAAGCGACCGAACGGGTTTCACCGTCCATATCGTGGTCAATAATCGCCAGACTCAAGGAGTTGTCCAGACGTTTTAAGGTATAGCGCTGCGAGAGCATGGCCAGTTGCTGGTTGGCATGCTCAATCAAGATATCCAGATTATATTGCTGTGCATAATCGCGGAATTTTTTGCCGTTTGCATCGCCCATTAGTCCTGAAATTTTACTCCAACGGTGTTCTTCACTTTGAATGGCTTGAATTTGATCTGCAAATTGCTTTTGCTTTTCAAGATTACGTTGATGCATTTCAATTTTGAGTTTCACTTGATCCCGCTGTTCAATCAATTGCTTGAGCTGTTCAGTAACGGTCGTCAGTTGTGAAGATAGGGTTTCAGCATCAATTTCAGGTTGATGTTCCATATGTTGTAGAAGCTGTTCCTGAATGGCTTTAATACTTGCTAGAGCATCCGAGTGCGCTCGTTCAACATCGACCACATGCTGTTTAAGTTGCTGTTCTTGTTCATGTGAAACTTCGCTCAGTTGTTGCAATAACAGCGCATTGAAATCTGTATGCTGACTTAACCACTGTTGAATATTGTGTTCAACATTTTGCTTTTGGGTTTGAAATTGAGTTTGCTGAGTTTGATATTCTTTTAGCGTGCTTTGAGCAATTTCAAAAGCTTGACGTACTTGGTCAAACTGCTGACGAGCTTGATTAAATTGAATGTGCAATTGTTGTCTATTTTGATCGAACTGCGCTAACCATTCATGTGGTTTTTCAACATTGCTTTGTGTCATGTCAAAAATGGCTTGAATGGCTAAATCGCTATTTTGTTTGCCTTCTTGTGTAAGGTTTTCTATGCGAGTTTCTGTCGTCTTAATTTTTTCCTGACTAAATTTTAGATTTTGAACAGCTTGATCGCGCTGTTGCGATTTTTGATTAAGCTGAGCATTTAAATCGTTCAGTTGTTTTAAGGTGTTTTGACGCTGTAGTAACATGACTTGAACTTGTTCAGCCGTACTCAGCGTATTGTTACTCCATGCTTGACCTTGGGTGTCATTCAATAAACCTACAACATCTTGAATATTTTCTTCAGCCTGTTTTAGGACAGAAAGTTGCTGGCTGGTTTGTTGCATTATTTGAAGAAGTGCATGACGCTGTTTTTGTACTTGCTCATGCGTACTGAGTGTAGCTTCAAGTTGTTTTTGCGTATGTTGAAATTCAATAACCTTTGTCGCCAGGGCTTGATCTAATACCAGATGATCTTGCGAGAAATCAAAGGGGATATTCAGCGTATTAAGTTGTTGTTCAAGCTGAGTTTGAGCAGGCTGCAGTCGTGATGACAGTGTTGCTAGTTGGCGAGCATTTGCTTCCGATGATGCTATTTGTTGAGCATACATTTTTTGCAAATGTTGCCATGCTTCGAAAGCCGTTTTTTCTTTTTCAAGTTCTTGTTGTTCTTGTTGCTGTTGCAGTTTGAACAATTCGTTTGAAAGTGCATCCTGATTTTGTATATATGGATGATGTGTGCTACCACAAACTAAACATGCTTCGCCATCGACCAGGCTCGCTCTTAAATGTTCAATATTTTCAGTATGGAGTAAACGTTGCTTTTGCAACATCTGTTGTAATTGTTCACGTGCAATTTTTTGATCCTGATAGGCTTTTTCAGCAGATTGAAGTTGTACATGATTCTGTTCAATTTGTTGTTGCAGCTTATTTTGTGCCGAAACTAGCTTGCAGTTTTCAGCACTAATATTTTTGAAGTTTTGCCAATGCGTGTGTATGACATCAAGTAGATTCAGCTGTTGTAAATGATGTTCACGCTCAGTGCGTATAGCAGCAATTTTTTGATTCAGTTCATCATCTTGCCCATATTGCTGCGTCAGTTGTTCAAGCTGTTGCTGTTGTTGCATTACATTTTGATGCGCTTGACTCACATTGCCATGGTTTTTTTCAAATTGAGCATAGTTTTGAATAAAGCGTTGTAACTGGCTCAAATGTGCCGAAAGCCCATCATCCAAAGGATTGAAATGTGCAGATTCAGCCAAAAGTGCAGTGTGTTGTGTAATATCATGTTGTAATTGTTGAAGCTCATTTTTGACTTGCTGTTCAGTATTTACAAGAGGAGAGTGTTGCTCTCGTAAACTTTTTAGTTCATCTTTAATTTTAAGCAACTGATCACCCAAAACACGTCGATCGGCAATGCGAGCACGAACCATCTCAATGTTTTGCTGATGTTGAATTTCAAATTGATGTTGCTGTTTTTGCGCGTTATCTATTTTTTCAAAGGTCAATTTTTCAGTATTGAATTGTTGTTCAATCACCGTGAATTGCTTCTGAACGTGTTCTAATTTGGGTTGAAGTATTGCAAGGTCAGCATTTAAATTTTTCTGCAGAATGACGCTAGGCCGAATAGAGGAAAAACGTTCAAGTTGTTGCAATTGTGCTTTTTGCGGAGCAAGTGCATCTAGATATTGTTGCTGAGCCTCCAAATATTGTTGACGTGTTTGTATATCAGTTTGAAGTTTATGTTTTTGTTCAAACCATTGTTGTTGCTTTTGTAGATTTTGCTTTTCAATATCCAGTTTTTGATGATCTTGGTTCAGTTGTTGAAGTTTTGAGGAGTAGGCAGTGAAATCCTTTTCAGACAGCAACTCAATATGACCTAAAACGTTTTCGAGCTCTTTGCGCTGATTGGCAATCTGTTTGGTTTTTTCATAAGCCAGCTGGCCAATTTTTCCGAAAATACTCGAATTGGTCAGATATTCCAGCAGTTCACCACGTTCATTATCGCGGGCTTTTAAAAATGCCGTCACTTCCGACTGTGCCAATAACACTGCGCGGGTAAATTGCTCAAAACTGAGCTGGCAGATTTGATGAATATGGGTATCGACCGCTTTGGCTTTATCGGCAATCACCACGCCGTCGGTCAGGCAGGTTAAATAACGCTGCACACTTTGCAGTTTGCCATCGGCTTTTTCACGTGAACGTTTCAGTTCCCAGCGCGCAAGATAGCGTTTCTGATCCTGAGCGACAAAGCAGACTTCGGCAAAGCCATGCGCGGTGCCCCGGCGCAAAACTGTCAAAGGTGAGTTGGTCAATAACTCTGAACCATCGACATCCTGCAATTTTCCGTCGCTGTCTTTTAAACGTGGAATCTTGTTGAACAGTGCCAGGCACATGGCATCCAAAATGGTCGATTTCCCGGCACCGGTTTTGCCGACGATGGAAATCAAACCCGCACTGGCCAAAGGTTCAGTTTCAAAATCAATAAAATGTTCACCTGCAAGCGAAGCTAAATTTTTTATACGAATGGATAGAATTTTCATGGACAGTTCTTAACGTATCTGTTGTTCTTCAAGTGATTTTTGGGCTTCGTGTATTAGACTGATAAAATCTTTTAAAACATTTTCATCATTGCTATAGCCCTGTTTTTCCCAGATCTGCTGAAACAGTTTTTCCGGTGTTGGTGGTTCCAGACAAATTTTTGTAATTGTTGTACTGTCATTTTCCACAGATAAATATTGCCGTGAAATTCGTACCAGACGATAGCGATTTTTAGGCAGCGCTTCTTCAAATTGTTGTCTTAAATTGGGCAAGGGCGGCGTCAGGGTGTGATATTCAATATCGACATATTCACGCTGATCAATCTGTTCAATTTCACCTTCGGGCAAGGTTTTGAGTTTTTGCATTACCTCATTCAGCTCGCCACGAATTTTATGCAACTGAATACAGCGCGGAATGGCAATCGCTTCAAACTGAAAGCATGATTCATCCTGCTTTAGCGGATCAATTTGTACCTCTACAATCTGATGCTTATAGTGAATCTCACTAAAAGACAATGGGATAGGGGAGCCACTATAACGGATGTGTGGATGCTGAACTTTTTGTGGTTTATGCAAATGCCCCAGTGCGACATAATCGATGCAGTCATCAAATAATGCAGTCGATAAGGTTTCTTCATTGCCAATAATAATCGGGCGTTCCGAATCGGACGTTTCACAGCCTTGCATATGCGCATGTGACATCAGAATAAGCGCCTGATTATCCGTTTTACGTTTTTTAGCTTCTGCAATCAGTTGCTGGTGCAAGTAGGCAATCGCATTTTGGCTATTACTGGTGTGTTCATTCACACCGGTAATTTCTGCTGGACGTAAAAACGGTAGTGCCAGACACCAGGCCACAATCTGTTTTTGCTGATCGTAAATAGGCAGCAGCAAACGGTCTAAATCAATCTGGCCTGCCGCATTTTTATGAATCACTCCCACCGTTTTAGCATTATATTTTTCCAGTAAAGGTTCGACCTGTTCAATGCGATATCCTGAGTCATGATTACCGGCAATCATTAGCGTTTGCATATGCGGGGCAAGTTCATGTGCATCGGCTAGGAATTGATAAAGCTGTTTTTGTGCGCTAGATGCAGGGTTGATGACATCAAAAATATCACCGGCGATCAGTAAGGCATGGGGCTGTTTCTGCTGGATTTGTTGAAGTAACCAGTTTAAAAACTGTTCATGTTCATACTGGCGGGAGTGGTTATAAAAGAATTGTCCTAAGTGCCAGTCTGATGTATGAAAAAAATGAACAGCCATGTAACGCCCCAAATCACAATGTATGATGAGGCTATAAATTACCATAAATGATGTAGTTGATTCTGTCATTGATTATAGAAAGAACCATTGAAATTAAAGTAAGTCTTTAGAATTAAAATATTTAAATTTTTGTTTCAGCAAAATATTTTACTTTACCAAATTTCCGGTCAAAACAATTTGTTGAATATGAAGGTCGCTAGGTAGGTGCAAGGTTTGGACTGCAATCTAGACAATCTTATTCGCTCTTTGATCTAAACATAATGAATTCTGCATATTTTAGAAAATTTATAGGAGATATTTCGGATAAGAAATTTTTGACTACTTTTTAAAATATATTAAACGATCTGAAGGATATACTTTTTTTGGAGAGAAATTGTAGAATAAATAATCATTTTGAAATGTAAAAATGTTTAGTGGTGAAAAGCAGCTTTTATTGGGGAACCTGCTTCAAGCGGGTTAATTATCAAGAGCGTATTGAAATGTCCTGTATGCTAAAACCAGAACATGCGAAGATATTTTTTTGCCCATTCAAATTAGAGTAGTCCTATGCCGAAAAATCCGTTTGATGAGCAGCAATTGTCGAATGACATGTTTTATAAAACATTATTAGAGTCGACTTTGGCCATACCCTGGAGCATAGACTGGGCCACCAAACAGTTTAGTTATATTGGCCCTCAAATTGAAAAGTTACTGGGCTGGGAACAGGATTCCTGGAAATCGGTGCAGGACTGGGCAGACCGTATGCACCGGGATGATCGTGATCATGTCCTTAATTATTGTGTGTCGCAATCTATTGCCGGCATAGATCATGAAGCGGATTATCGTGCCTTAAAGGCAAGCGGTGGATATTGCTGGATTCGTGATGTAGTTCATGTGGTACGCAAGGAAAATGGTGAAGTTGAACGTTTAGTCGGTTTTATGTTTGATATTTCTGAACGTAAGAAAAAGGAAGAGGAACTAAAAGCATTGCACCGCAAGCTGGAAGAATTTTCCTATAAAGATGGTTTAACTGAAATTGCCAACCGACGCTTATTTGATGATTTTTATTCACGTGAATGGAACAACGCAATACGTGAACAAAAGCCACTGTCGGTCATTTTGATCGATATCGATTTCTTTAAACAATACAATGATTTTAATGGGCATATTATTGGCGATGCCTGTATCAAGCAGATTGCACAGATGTTGGAAAGTTGCTGTGTACGTCCACGCGACCTGGTGGCACGTTATGGTGGTGAGGAATTTGCGATTGTATTGCCAGAAACGGATTTAGAGGGTGCGATTCAAATTGCAAACAATATACTTCGTATGATCGATCAGGCAAATCTACCCCATCGGGCATCTCCTATTTCAGAAAATGTCAGTTTAAGTCTGGGGGTGAAATGTATTTGTCCGACAGAGAAAGATGACAAAATACACTTTTTAAATATGGTCGATAAAAACCTGTTTAAAGCCAAACAGACTGGACGTAAACGTTTTGTTGCCGATGAAATATCAAATTCAATTTTAAGTTCAGCGAACAATTGAAACGCAGATAAACTCAAAAATCCCCTCAAGCGAGGGGATTATTTTTATTCATCTTTTATCAATCTTTAAAATATACTGGAATCCACTGATAACTCTTACCGTCTTTAGAGTAAATATGACCTAAACCCGGGAAAGGTAAATGCGGTGCTGCAATGAGCTGACCTTCTTTGGCATATTCTACAAAGTGTTTCAGACGTGTCTGTACCGCTGCTTTGGGATCAACATCAAATTCAATGGCGGTTTCAGGACGGTCAAACTGAAGGGTATGCGAATGCACGATGTCGCCAATAAATACGACTTCCTGACCATCGGCTTTGAGTTTAAAGCTGTAATGTCCCGGGGTATGACCAAAGGAGGGTTTGAATTCGATACTGCCAAAAGCCAATGATTTATCAGAAAAGACTTTAACCTTTTTTGCTTTTTCATATGGAGCCAAGGCCGCTTTAATTTTCTCCACTGTACCCAGAAAGCCTGCTTGTTTTTCTTTTGACAGTTTCTTCAAAGTATTTGGATTCAGCCAGTAGTCATATTCGGTTTTGGCAATATGCAAGGTTGCATTTGGATAATTCGCCACGCCATTGTTGGAAATGCCGCACACGTGGTCAGGGTGTAAGTGGGTGAGGAAAATCTCGTTCACTTGTTCAGGCTTATAGCCTGATGCTTTGAGGTTGTTATAGATAGAACCAAGATGTGTACCAAAGCAGCTAGCTGCACCGCTATCGACCATCAGCAGTTGCTTGCCTGTATTGATGAGAAAGGCATTGACTGAGGTTTGAATACCTTTGGCTTGGTCAGCATAGTATTTTTTTAAAATTTCAGTTTTTTCGCTGTCGCTTAAGCCTGTAAACATGGATGGGCTTAAGTAGTTTGTACCATCAAGTAGGGCGATGATTTGGGTATTACCGATTTGGTGATGGTAGTAGCCAGCGACTTGTTTTGGTGCTGAGAGGGTGGTTGATTCAGCCGCTTGGGTGGTGATGGCTGTAGTGCTGAGAGCCAATGCTAGGAGTAGGGGTTTTAAAGTTTTCATAGAGTTTTATAAGTTTTAAGTTGATGGATATTTTTTATCATAATAACTATAAATTTTGAACGACAAATTAAGACGCATATTTGATCAAAATATATTTAAATTATTGCTTCTATCTTCATACTAAGCAAAAAAATATGAAGGTATTTAAGAATGCTTACTCAAGTACAACAAAAAATTGGGGTTGTTTATCAGCAATTAAATAGAAGTCAAAAATTCTATTTGATTGGCTGTGTATTGGCTTTAAATACTTTATTTTGGTATTTAACACCCTTCCAAGATTTGTTCAATAGTAGCTTATTTCTTTTATGTATATGCTGGGCTGGAGGCATAACATCTGATTTTTTATACTTTTATCATAAAGCTTGGGGAACAATATTAGGTAAAGTTGTTCTTGTTGCTATATATGCATTATTAACAAACATTACATATGGTTTTGCAGATCAACTTGTTAATCACATTGTTGGATATGAATCAAATGGATTAAATAGAGTCACAAATTTTGTGGCCATAATGATAATTCCAATAGTATTTGTTTTAGTCACCTTTATTGTATTTCTACTACTTATATTTCTAAGTCAATTTTATTTCGCATATGTAATTTTGGCTAAAGAAAGAGGTGATTTAAAGGAAAACTATTCTGGATGGAGCTGTGCTGCTAGATTTTTAATATATCCTTTTATCTTTATGCTTTTATTTACCTTTGGAGATAAATATAAAGATATATATTCAAACTTCATATCTGAAAAGGCTCAATCGTATATTTATGACTTTGAAGCAAAGAAGTTTTCAAGATGTATTACTCCAACCGATAGTAAGGTAATAACAGTTTCAAGTGATGAAATTATACTTGTAACTAAAAAAGATGATAAATACAGTTTTATACCTATGATTTGTGATCCTATCTTAAAGAAATAATATTTTGACGAAAAAAAGCCCCTACAACGTAGAGGCTTTTTCTATCTTAGATTTAAAATCTTAAGACACTTTATCACCCGGTTTAGCACCAGTTTCAGGTGAAATCACCCAAACGCCGTCGCCATTACCCGCAGCAAGTACCATACCGTTAGAAATACCAAAACGCATCTTACGTGGTGCAAGGTTCGCAACCATCACCACCAATTTGCCTTTAAGGTCTTCTGGTTTATAGAACTCACGAATACCGCTGAATACGTTACGTGGCTCAGCTTCACCTACATTTAAAGTCAATTGAAGCAGCTTGTCAGAACCTTCAACCGTTGCAGCCTCTAAAACTTCAGCCACACGTAGGTCAACTTTCATAAAGTCTTCAATGCCAATCATTTCAGCTTCGCCCACTTTAGCTTCAGCTTTCTTCTCTTTAGCTTTCTCTTTTTTCTTTTCCGCTTTTGGTGCTTCAGCAGGAGCAGCTAAAGAATCTTTAGATGCATCAACCATTGCAGCCACAGCTTTCGGATCTACACGTTGCATCAATGGCTGGAACAGCGCAATTTCATGAGCCACTAATACAGTTTTACGTGATTCAAAGTTGAAGCTGTCTAACTGTAAGAAAGCTTGAACTTGTTCAGCCAAAGTTGGAAGTACAGGTGCTAGGTAAACCGCCAATTGACGGAACAGGTTAATACCGACAGAACATACATCGTGAACTTGCTGTTCTTCACCTTCAATCTTCGCAAGCGCCCAAGGCTTTTTCTCATCAATGTATTGGTTGGCTTTATCAGCCAATGCCATGATTTCACGGATTGCTGCTGAAAACTCACGGTCTTCATAAGCTTTGGCAATTGAATCACCGGCATCAATAAAGCTTTGTACCAATTCAGGTTCTGCACATGTTGCAGACAATTTATTGTCAAACTTGGTGTTAATGAATTTCGCACAGCGACTGGCAATATTCACCACTTTACCGACCAAGTCAGAGTTGACTTTCTGAACGAAATCTTCAAGATTCAAGTCGGAATCTTCAACTTTGTCCGAAAGTTTAGATGCGAAGTAGTAACGTAAATATTCAGGGTTCAAATGCTCTAAATACGTTTCAGCTTTAATGAATGTCCCACGAGATTTCGACATCTTCTGACCATTCACTGTCAAGAAACCGTTGACGAATAAGCTTGTTGGCGTGCGGTAGTTTGCGCCTTCCAGCATCGCAGGCCAGAACAATGCGTGGAAGTAAACGATGTCTTTACCAATGAAGTGATACACCTCATTTTCAGAATCTTTTTTCCAGTAATCGTCAAAGCTTAGGTCAGGACGTTTGGTCTTGATGTAATTTTCAAAGCTCGACATATAGCCGATCGGTGCGTCTACCCAAACGTAGAAGTATTTGTTTGGTGCATCTGGAATTTCAAAACCGAAGTAAGGCGCATCACGGGAAATATCCCAATCTGACAAACCTGCTTCAAACCATTCATCTAACTTGTTGGCAATCGACACAGGTAAACGACCTTCGTCACGGGTCCATTTTTGCAGGTATTCACCAAAATTTGGCAGTTTAAAGAAGTAGTGATCTGAAGATTTTTCGACAGGCGTCGCACCGCTCAATGTCGATTTTGGATTGAGCAGTTCAGTCGCATTGTAGGTTGTACCACACACTTCGCATGAGTCACCGTATTGATCTTCCGCTTTACATTTCGGGCAGGTGCCTTTAATAAAACGGTCAGACAGGAACATGCCTTTTTCAGGGTCAAACAATTGTGTAACAGGGCGAACGGCAATGTTGCCGGCTTCACGGTTCTTGATATAAATCTCAGATGCACGAGCCTGGTTTTCAGTGCTGTTGGTTGAGTCGTAGTGGTCGAAGTCCACTTTAAAACCGGCAAAGTCACGCTCATGTTCTTTTTGTACATTGGCAATTTGCTGTTCCGGAGTAATGCCATTCGCTTCAGCACGCAGCATGATCGCTGTGCCGTGAGCATCGTCCGCGCAGACATAAGTCACGTTATGACCCATTGCACGCATGGCACGAACCCAGATATCTGCCTGGATATAACCGAGTAAGTGACCCATATGGATCGGACCATTGGCGTATGGAAGGGCGTTAGTGACTAGGATATTACGCACGGATATGACTCTCTCATTCGTATTTTATGCAATGGGTCATAATTTTACATGATGCAGAGGGGATTACAAAGAAATGCTTTAGCTGAAGCGCAATGAATAAAACAACTTGAATATTCAAATATAAAATTCGATATCATCCGATGAGCGAATATTAAATAATTGATCGAGCTAGGTTGACGCTACTTTCTCTAATCAATAGCAACAACATGTACAGGCTTTGTTGCAGTTTGCTTAATTCGTCCGCTGGATTGCATGCTTTGTGCTAAAAAATTGTCTGATCATTTTATGACACCTCAGGAGGGTAATCATGACTCAGAATAACCAGACAAGTACTTCTACTTCAAAGCAAAACCAGGATAAAGAACCACATACACAACAACTGAATGAGCAATTGGAAAAAGAGCAAAAGCAGAATGAAATTGATAAACAGCACAAGCAGGAACATCAGGACGTTTTAGAAGCCCACAACAACAATACTGATGAAAAGTCTGCACTGAAGCAAGGTGCTCAGCCCAATGGCGAACATGCAGAGCAAGAAGATAATTCTAAAGAAGCTCAGTCTGGCAAGTCGGATAATAAAACTGAAACTATTAAGATGGATGACTTAAAAGCCAAGGCAATCGCCATTGGTGAGGATCTACTGAAAAAAGCCGAAAAGATTCTGAATGAGCTAAAAAATGGCAAGTCAGACAGTCAGCAAACTGGTGAACAGGGTTCTGGTGACACGAAAAAGGCGAAAGCGGATTATACATCGAAAGATAAATCGGCAAATCAGTCAGATCAGCAGGACCGTATGGCACATTTCAAAGATGAGGCCTTGCATAAGTTTGAAGACACCAAACAGAAGATTACGGAGTTGGTCAATGAAGCCTCTGTCAAACTGGGAGAACTGAGACAGATGGCGACAGACACAATGAGTAAAATGAAAGGTGAAGATCAATCTCAGTCAGGTGAGCCGAAAAAGCAGGATCAAGATAAAACCGATCAATCTGAGCAAAACAAGCCTGACCAAAATAAAAATCATCAATAATGGTTTGAGCTTTAAAGATACTTCAGTCAGGCCAGGGTTGAAGGGGGGAGAGCGGCCGAAAAATTTAAGATTGTTCAGATGCCATCAAAACATGCTCTAGTGGTTGCATTCCAAATGTTTATGCACAACTAGAAGGCATCTTGACCGATGTCCTAATTGAGGCGGGTTTTTTAAAACAAAATGCAACCAGGTTTGTGGATCTTTATAAAATTGTTCCAGGCTTAAAGGGCAATGAAATAAAAAGCTTGTGGCACAAATCTAAAATTGCGACTGAAATGAATCCGTACTTTGCTGAACTTGCCGCTTATAAAAAGGATAGCAGTTCAACCGTGAGCATGACTCGGCATAACATTCTGCATGGTACCGATCTGAATCATTTTAATCAGGGACGCAGTTTTGTTTTGTTTATCTGGCTGTTTTCTGCGCTGAGTTTTATGGGAACGCTTAAGTATTGAACAAGCTGATCTAAACCATATTCGGCTTAAAGCTGCTGGGTTTGGGTGAGCTTATATACTGGATGGGCTGGAGATAGAGGGAACTTTTAACGTTCACAACAGATAAAGTATGTATCTCTTTTCTATGGTTTTGATCAGCAGGGGTGCTGTTCAGCCAAATTTTATTGTTGTTTATGGCACATCGAAATTCTCGAACTTGAGTTTAGGGGAGTTATACTCAAGTTCGAGGATTCCGTAGCCAAATTTTTTAAATTACTATAAAAATCTCATGAAGCTTATAGTTCACGCCAGACTTTATTTTCATCTTGCAAAGAAACAGTAAAATTAAAGTCGGTATCATCTGATACCAGCAGGCTGGTCGGTGTTTGCATAATGACTTTTAAGATCGTGCCTTGTTCAAAAACGAGAGGACTGCAGTTCTCTTTTTCCAAGGTCACAGGTTTTAATAATTCGATGATTAAATTTTCCATTGCACTTCCCCCTAGATCTTATAAATTAGGTTAATAGTATCATAAATTGGTAAATATTTAACCAATCCTATCAGTCTTGAGAACTAAATCCAAAAACAAATGGATGAAAAATACGATATAGTTCACATATTCTATATTAAAATGAGATAAAATTAAAACTTATATTTTGATTTAGCTCCGGTTTTTCAAATATTTCCATAAAATTTCTATGGATTTAATGGCTGGATTATTTTTAAGCAAATTTTAATTTGTTCCGTCTATGCTGGGGCAAAATCTGACTAAAAGTCACCTCTGCTGCATTGGATGCGATATGCAGCAGATTTTAGGCTGAACTGGCGTGATAAAAACCTCATCACAGGGCGAATGAAGCATACAACTTGATTATAAGAGGCATCATTCAAAGAAAATGAATTCACCTGAAAAAACATTTCACAAACAGTCTATAAGTTGCTACAAAGATGAAAAGACGAGAATAATAGCCGCTTCATCCATCCAGCCTAAATGGGTCGGGTGGTTGATTGGCAAGTTTGAAACTAAAAATAAAGGAATAACCCTAACTGATGTTTAAATCTTTTTTTCCTAATCCAAAGTGGTTCTTCTCATCGTTGGTACTCTGGTTTGTCATCAATATTGCATTGTGGTATTCCGGTGGAAGTGGCTGGGGAACATTTTTAGGCTTTGCACCGGGTTATGCCACTGCAGAATTACCTGTTGGAGTAAGCCGCTTTTGGGCACCTTCATTTTTATGGTTCTATCTGTGGTTCATCGTTTCTACCGTTATTTTTGCGATGTTCTGGCGCTTTAAATCCAGCAATCCATGGCAGGGCTGGTCGGTCTGGGGCTCGGCTTTTATCCTGTTCAATATCTGGTTTGCGGTGCAGGTCAATGTCGTTGTGAATGCCTGGTACAGCCCATTTTATGACCTGATTCAGAAAATGCTGAGTAGTGGTGGTGGCAATGTCAATTTACTTTACAGTGAAACCTTGACCTTCCTGTATGTCGCCATGGTTTATGTGACGATTGCCGTTTTTAACCTGTTCTTTGTCAGCCATTATATCTTCCGGTGGCGTACGGCGATGAATGACTATTACACCGCGCATTGGGAACAGTTACGTTATATTGAAGGGGCTTCGCAGCGTATTCAGGAAGATACCATGCGTTTTGCCAAAACCACCGAAAGTTTGGGGGTGAGTTTCATTCAGGCCCTGATGACGCTCATGGCATTTTTACCGGTGTTGTTACAGTTATCATCGCATGTGAAACAACTCCCGGTGATTGGTGAAATTCCTTATGCACTGGTCTGGGCTGCCATCAGCTGGGCGGTGCTGGGTACTGTAGTGTTGATGCTGGTCGGTTATAAATTGCCGGGTCTGGAATTTAACAACCAGAAAGTTGAAGCTGCTTACCGCAAAGAACTGGTTTATGGTGAAGATTATGCCGATCGTGCCGATCCGCTCACCTTAAAAGAACTGTTTAGCCGCGTACGTTTTAATTATTTCCGCCTGTATTTCCATTATGCCTATTTCAACATGGTACGCATCTGGTACATGCAACTGGACAATCTGTATGGCTTATTTGTGCTGTTTCCAAGTATTGCCGCAGGGGCAATTACTTTAGGTTTGATGATGCAGATTGCCAATGTCTTTGGCAAGGTACGCGAGTCATTCCAGTACTTAATTGAGTCTTGGTCAACCATTATTGAATTGCTCTCGATTTATAAGCGTTTACGGGCATTTGAATCGACTTTGCATAAATAAGGTATACTCAAATTGAGCAACAGAACCCGCATAATGCGGGTTTTTTTTATAATGCGTTATATTTCACAATCATGAAAATGCTGAAGTATAGTAATTAAAAAGGGAAAGGGTCAGAAAAAATGAAAAGGTTTTATGCATGGACTTGGCTTTGCTGTCTGGCCGTGACCAGTCCTCTAACATTTGCCAAAGAAATTCAAGGCATGTCTTTTTCTCATCAGGATTGGGAAGTGTATTGCAGTAATACTGGCACCTGTCGGGCAGCAGGCTATCAGGATGATTATCTGCAAAGTATGCCCGCCACAATCTTGTTGACCCGTAAAGCTGGAGCAAAACAAACCGTACAAGGGACATTTGCCTTATCCAGTTTTGATCAAGCCTTAGATAACAAGAAACTGAATAATTTAAACTTTTTTATAAATCATCAGGATTATGGCCGAGTCAGGATTAACATTTCAGAGCAACTGCTCACAGGAGCGCTAAATAGCAAACAGCTCAATGCACTGTTACAACAGACCCGGAAAAAAGCCAATATCGTATTTAAAAATGCCTATTACACCTGGCAGGTTTCTGATGCAGGCATGACGGCTTCATTGTTGAAAATGGATGATTTTCAACAACGTATGGGTACGGTAGGGGCTTTGGTCAAGCCCGGCACCGCAGGTGAGTCGAAAGTATTGGCAGCACAGCCTAAGCGAGTAGTCACCAAAGTAAAAACCGCAGCAAAACCTTATTTAACACTACAGCCCAATAGCAGACAGTACCAAAACCTGCATAAGTTACTCATGGCTGCCCGGCCGACACAGTCAGATGTAGCTGAATTTTGTGAAGGCATTTATGATGGAGAGGGTGCCAAACCACAAGCGATTGAACTCTATAAGCTTACCAATAACAAAGTTCTAGCTACCACCCTATGCTGGCGCGGAGCCTACAATGAAGGCTATGGGGCTTGGGTAATGAATCAATCTTTAACAGGCAAAGCCAGCTTTGTGACCGAATCTGCATCGGATTTTGCAGCAGGCGAAATTAGCAGTGCGCAAAAGGGTCGTGGTATTGGTGATTGCTGGAAGATCAGCGAATGGATTTGGCAGGGACAAGCTTTCATTCAAACTGTAGATCGCTGGTCTGGCATGTGTAAAGGTTTTGCCGGTGGTGCCTGGGATCTTGATTTAATTGAAGCCGTGGTGAAATAACCCATTTTAATTTTAGCTTTTGAGTACGCCAGCTAGCTATTTATATAAAAGATTAAATTTTCATCGGTTTATGATGGAAATTGCCGAATAGTTTCAGGGATAACTAAAGCTTCATCAATCATAAAAAATTTTAAACTGGCTAAAAAGTGTTATCCCATTCGGATTTCAGTACCAAAACTTTTAAAAGATTGGCAGTTATTTTACTTTTTTAGGTAAAAATGTATCATTTAACTTGAAGGGAATTAATAATAAAATCAAAGTACTATATTTGTGATTTTCCCAATTTTGATATATTTTTGAGTTACAGCATCAGTGAGCATTAACACGTGAATTTCAAAACATTCATCTTGATTGGCGGAGTGGGCATCACTTTACATGGCTGTACCAGTTTTAATGCTTTGAGTTCAGATGATTCTGTTAAAAATTATGCTTCAGCACAGGAAATGATCGTTCAAAAAAATATCAACCAACCCAATGGACAGGCCAAAGAATATGTCTATTCATGGGGAGTAAAACAGAATGACAAAGAGCCGCAATCTTTATATCCCAGAAAATATTTAAACAATTACTGTTCTGCCAAGCAGGGCAAATTCACGCTGCTGTATAAGAGTTCCATGGCTCTGGTGAAGGATGCATCGGATAAAAAACGCTTATTTTCCTCCGGTAATGTCAAACAGGGCATAGGCGCCTATAAGTGTGTACAAAATAATGGACAGAGCTGGATTGCCTCTATTGAACCGGTGGCTGAACGTAAACTCAATGATGGTTCGGATGCACGGGCAGTCAGCTTACATACCAGACTCATGTCGGTGGATGAAGCTAAAAAGTTTTATAAAAATATTAGTATGACCACAAATGCTGCGGATAAAAAAATCAATTCCAATGATCTGGGCAATAAAAAAGCGCTCAATAAAACTGCCCTTCAAAAAGAGGCTGAAGCTAAAAAAGAAGCAGATATTAAAAAAGAAACCAAACTAACTCCGGAGTTGCCAGCAGCACAGCCGCTAAAAGTCGTGGAAAGTCCGCAACAGCAACAGATGAAATTTTACGTCGCTGCACGTCGTGATTTAAATAGTGGTAAAAATCAGATCTCTGCCTGTAATAATGCCCAGCGGGCTTATAACTATGGCAAGCTGCAAGGAACTGAGGGAACCCGGGTCTATACCGAATCGGGGATGCTGGTTGCACGTTGTTTAACCAGTGTACCCAGTTATAGCAACCGCTTTTCTAATTCTAAGGCTCAAGCAACGCGAGTCTTGCAAAATTTAGCCGTGAATTACAATCACAGTGGGGCGAAAAATATGTTGAGGCAGATGAAGTAAAAGCAATTTTTCTCATCTTGATTGGTGCCACGTTCCAGCATCAAGCGATGGAACGTGGATATCAAGTTTTCAAATCTTAACGCAGCAGTATTACAGGCTAATCGTTGCACCTAATGCTTTCACAAACTGTGCCATCCAGGCAGGGTGTGCAGGCCAAGCCGGCGCAGTCACCAGATGTCCGTCGGTGACTGCTTCCGTCACTGCAATATCAGCATATTGACCGCCTGCAAGTTTAACTTCCGCTGCACATGCAGGGTAAGCAGAACAGGTTTTACCTTTAAGCACATCGGCAGCCGCTAAAAGCTGCGCGCCGTGACATACGGCTGCAATCGGTTTTTGAACGACATCAAACTCACGCACAATCTCGATTACACGTTCATTCATGCGTAGGTATTCAGGTGCACGTCCACCCGGAATGACCAGTCCTACATAATCTTCGGTATTGACCGAATTGAAGTCATAATTGATGGCAAAGTTATGACCGCGTTTTTCACTATAGGTTTGTTCACCCTCAAAGTCATGAATGGCTGTGGCGATGCTGTCACCGGCTTTTTTATCCGGGCAGACTGCATGCACGGTATAGCCCAGACCCGTTAAAAACTGGAACGGCACCATCGTTTCATAGTCTTCAGCGTAGTCGCCTACCAGCATCAAGATTTGTTTAGCCATGATTTTTCCCTCTGTTTGGATATGATTTATATAAAGTTTTGTTTTCATTCACCATAGCATAAGCAGATGTCATTTTTAAAGATGGGGTGGCTTTCTTTAGTCGAAACCAGAAAACATTCAAATCATCAGGTGGATAGACAAGCTGAAAAGAGGTTTTATTTTACAGAGCTATTACAGGCCACACCTGGTAATTTATGATAAAAAGGCAGCAGTTCAGAATGGAAGTTTGCTTTATGTTTTACTCTATTTTTACCACCTTTGGTCGTCGCTTTGCTCGAATCTGTTGTTCGGTTTTGATGGCAACTACGATTATGGGAACCACACAAATTGCAATGGCCGGGCCAACGGTGGATCAGCTGAGTAACTGTTTGGTGAAATCCACCACGGCAGCAGATAAAACAACGGTGTTGCAATGGACCTTTGTCGCGTTATCTGCACATCCGGAATTGAAGAAATTCAGCAATGTGAATGAAGAGCAGAGAACCCAGCTGGATAATAATTTAGCCCAAGTATTGCAGCGTATATTGGTAGAGCAGTGTTCCGCACAGACCAAAGCTGTAATTGCTGCGGAGGGTGTACAAGCGGTAGGTGACAGTTTTCAAGAGCTTGGACAGATTACCAGTGACGAAATTTTAGAAAATCCTGAAGTGAAAAGTCAGCTGAAAGGTGTACTGCGTTATGTCGATTTAAATAAACTGGTGATGACATTTTTGACGCCGGATGTATGGAATAGGTTGGGTGAGTTAAGAGGGAAATAACTGATTTAATGCATACATATGATGGTTCAATTATGCTATTTATTTATCATGAATAATATTAATGAAAAGATAAGGATCGTTATGTTCAAACGCACTACTTTATTGGGTTTCAGTATGTTGATATTTTCCCCTGTGCTGTATGCAGGAGACAATGATTTGAGTCGGCAATACTCAAATTGTATGGATCGATCAGGTGGCGTTACTGTAAATATGCTGGATTGTATTGCGGCTGAAACAGATCGCCAAGATACACGTTTAAATAATGCCTATAAGCGGACAATAGCATCGCTGAATGCAACTCGTAAAAAACAGCTTCAAGAGGTTCAGCGTCTGTGGATTCGCTATCGTGATGCCAATTGCGATTTTTATGCCGACCCGAACGGCGGGACGATTGCGACTGTAAATAGCAACAGTTGCTACATGGAAGCGACCGCGGAACGCGCGACTGAACTAGAAAATTTAAGAGAAGAGTATTAATTTTTAAAAATCCTCTCCCTAACCCTCTCCTAAAAGGAGAGGGAACTTCCGTTATTAAATTTATGACAGCATTTAATTGGTAATGATTTCTCCCTCTCCCTATGGGAGAGGGTTGGGGTGAGGGAGTCTCAATTTATGAGCAAAAATATTTTTGTAACTGATTAATTTTTTGATGTTTAATGTTATCCAATATTTTTCGAAGATAGTTTTTTCATGGATAGAAAACTTTTAATTTTTGGTAATGGGTTAGGAATGGTAATTGATCCGAACCATTATTCATTAACAAATGCATTAAACATAGTTTGGGGGGATGATACATTATGGAATGATGTAGTACATCGTGATCTAATCCAAAATTGTATCCCAACGGGTCAATGCCCACAGTCTGAAGAAGAGCTAGATAAACTATATTTAGTATCTACATCTTGTGATTATCTGAAGGATTATCCAAATACTGTAAATGGACAGCATTGGTTATCAAACTATGGTCAAGAGTTTACGCAGGCGACTCAGGAATATATTCATACAGTCGCATCTCATTTGTTTGATTCTTCACATACCTTGCCTAATAATTTTAAGGATGCATTGATTGATTTTATTAAAAATACAAAGTCACATGTTGCTACTTTGAATTACGATAAACTTTTATATGATGAATTTATAAAGGAAGAAATTTGTAAGGGGTATTCAGGATACCTAGTTGATGGATTTTACGATACTGGATTTAAACCTAGTAACATGGAAAGGCTATTTAGAAGAAACTTTGGATATTATATGCATTTACATGGTTGCCCATTATTTAAAGATATAAATGGTGTTACCTATAAATTAAAAACCTCACAGATCTCAACTCACAATATCTTTGGTAGTAAGCACATAGTTTTAACGCATATTCCTCATAAACCAAGCGTCATCACAGCTTCGGAGGTGTTATCAACCTATTGGAGCTATTTGATTCTATCTTTGAGTGAATGAGCCGTACCGGGTTTGTCGGAGACTTTTTATTTAAGTTAGGCCACCTGACCTAACGGGTTAATCTTATCATAGTACATTGCTTCAAACTCAAAAGGCGATACATAACCGAGTGCACTATGTACACGCTT